>CBIHQO010000420.1:0-6155 GCA_966211735.1 uncultured Schlesneria sp. | reverse complement strand
CAAGCAGTCCATCTGGAAGCGTTCGCCGTTCCATAGCGTACCCCGGTGCAGAAGTTGTTGACGCCGTGCTGATTCGAGGAAACGCGAATTCCGACATTCGCCTGTCGATCAGGGGCACATTCAAGACGGCAGAGGCGGCAAAGGCCAGCATGGAGAAAACCAACGCCGAAACCGCGAAGGCCAAGAAGGATTTAACCTCCAATAGAGCAGTCATTCAAAATGCTCCGACCAATCCGCTGATTAAGAAAGAACAGGTTTTGAAGATGATGGACGGGGCTGAGCAGATGATCAACTCGCTGCAAACCTCGCAGTCCGGAAATCACGTCAATATGAGCGTCACGGTGTCGGGCCAGTTGATTTCCGACTTCCTGGAAATGGTGGGGTCGATCCCGGGTTCACCATTCAACCGGATGACACCGTTTGGGCAAAAACCACAGAAACAACAACAACCACCAGAAAAACAAGGATCTATCGGCTGGGAGTAGCTGTACTGTCGTTGCTATTCAATGTCTGTATCATCTACCAAGTCGCCATCGTCAGTCGACGGTGGAGTGGATGTGGACCGCGACACTCGTCGTCAGTCGATAAGCAACATTACCACCATCGTGATCGTCCTCTGTGGTTTTACTTCCCTTTGCCCAGGAACGTTCGGATCGATTCGTAGATCCCTTCCTTGTCCTTGATCTCGGACAGGATCAGGTTTTCGAACTTGGACGTGATGCGGCGCAGTTCCTTCAGGTAGTCGCCGGAACCGTAGGGGCTTTCGACCTGGCCGTAGCAGAACAGATTGCAGACAGGCAGAAAGTCCTGCTGGATTAGTTTCAGGCAGGATGTGTTATCTTCGCCCCAGTTGTCTCCGTCTGAGAATTGGAATACGTAGATGTTCCAATCGGCCGGAGGAAAATCGCGTTCAATGATTGCTTTGGCAGTGACATAGGCCGAGGAAATCCGCGTCCCCCCACTTTCGCGAACGCGATAGAACGTGTCTTCGTCGACTTCGTGCGCGACCGCGTCGTGAACGACATAGCGGCGCTGCAGTCCGTCGTATTGGCTCTTCAGCCAGGTGTCGATCCAGAAGGCCTCGGTCCTGACGATCTCTTTCTGATCGTCTGTCATCGAGCCCGACACATCCATGATATAGATCACGGCGGCATTGGCCTGCGGCAATGGAACCTCGGACCACGATCGGAATCGCTCGTCCTCTCGCGTCGGAATGACCATTGGCTTGCGAGGATCGTATTCGCTGGAAGCGATCAACCGACGGAGTGCTCGTTTGTAAGTTCGCTTGAAGTGACGCAGCGAATCGGGCCCAGTCTGGCGGATGCTGTTGTAGCGAGTCTTAATCGCCTTGATCGTATCCTGCCCCTTCGGCTGGATTGCGGGAAGCTGGAGCTCTTCGGCGAGCATCTGGGCCAGTTCTTCGATGGTCAACTCGGCTTCGCGGATGTGCTGACCGGGTTGATCGCCAGCCTCACCCTGCCCGTCTTCATCTCCCTGTCCGCGACCAATCGGCTGACCAGGTTCTCCCTCACCTTGACCAACGCCGCCGGATCCTTTTGAACCGTGTCGAAAGTGAGGAATCTCAATGTTCGGGATGGGAATACTGACCGTCTCGCGCCCTTTTCGGCCGAGGATCTCGCCGTGCGTGATGTACTTCTTCAGCCCTTGCCGGACCTTTCCCCGGACGATTTCTTTGAATCGCTGATTGTCACGATCAATGGAGCGGGTCATGGGGAAACGTCCTGTTCCAAAAGCGAATCATTTCATTCGATCGTAGCGGCTGCGAACGCGTCCGAGACATTCACCTCAAATCCGGGTAATACGGCCGAGATCGCAATTGATCCCGATTTGTATTCGCCGTGGACGGTGTATTTGCTATCCACAAGTTTCAAGACGGTTACAGTTTTTGTTTCGGGATCTACAATCCAATATTCTGGAATTCCGGCCGCCGCATACTCTTCTCGTTTCTCCTTGTAGTCACGATTGCGATCTTTTGCGGAACCGCTAACGACTTCCATGACGAGGTCAGCTCCGTCAGAGGGTTTTTTTCGATCCGGAATTCGTGAAGGCCGAATGTATGCCACGTCAGGCTCACGGATTGATTTTCCGACTGTTCGCACCCACACGGGAGCAAAATAGACTTCACGCGGGCTACGAGGCCCGATGAACGTATTCAATCTCTCGAATAAATATGCCACGAGATCCTGATGAGAAAACTTCGGCATTGGCAGGAACTCCAGCACACCATCCAAAAACTCAACGAGCCCATCAAACTCGTATCGAAGGTACTGCTCTTCGGTCCATTCCCCCTGCCGAGGAAACATCGTGATCAATTCCCAAGTCCAGTCGCCGCGATGAGACTGCGGCGGTGGGCTAGGTTCCAGGTTGGTATTAGGATTCGTGGCGATGCTCATTTTAACTGCGACTCGAACTTTATTCGTTCAGCGTTGCGCCGAATTCAGGCCGGAGGAACCAACATTCCCTGACCAGTTAGAATAACAAATCCATGCACTAATCTCGCTTCGCGTCTCCTCGGGCGAAGATACTCGCAACGTACTGCAACACATCGGTCGCCGATTCGTCGTTGTAACCGAAGTTGCGGATCAGCCGGGCCTTCACCACGTCGATCTTTTCCTGGGTATCTTTGTCGACAACGTTCGACACGAGGCTGGTCAGCTTGATGGTATCCTTCTGGTCTTCGAACAACTTCATTTCGAGCGCCTTATGCAATCGCTCGTTGGTCTTGTAATCAAACTTCTTACCGTCGAGCGACAAGGCACCGATGTAGTTCATGATCTCGCGTCGGAAGTCGTCCTTGCGAGTTTCCGGAATATCGATGCGTTCTTCGATTGAGCGCATCAGGCGTTCGTCCGGTTGCTCGTCCTGACCGGTGAACTTGTTACGCACCTTTTCGCGCT
This sequence comes from uncultured Schlesneria sp., assembly GCA_966211735.1. Lineage (GTDB taxonomy): Bacteria > Planctomycetota > Planctomycetia > Planctomycetales > Planctomycetaceae > Schlesneria. Next base: position 3,237 of record CBIHQO010000420.1, on the reverse strand, counting down.
GCGTATAAGCTTTGACGTTGTCGATGTAGTTGCCGCACAAGCGCGTCAACGCTTCTTCGTCAGCCGCAATCGCTCGCTGGACTTCATTCTTCACGATGTCGGTGTATTCGTCCTTCACCACCGAAATCAGTCTGCGGTAAGACTCGCGAATCTCCTCGTTCGGGATCAGCGAGTGATGCTTCAGGCCATTCTCCAGTTCGTTCAGAACCATAAACGGATTGATGCAAGTCGCATCGGCATTGTTCACCAAAGCGTTGGAGATCTTGTCCTGGACGTACCGCGGCGAGATTCCCTGGAGGCCTTCGTGCTTGGCCTCTTTGCGGAGTTGCTCGATGTTTTCCATCGTGAACCCCGGCAAGGTCTTGCCGTTGTACAGCTTCAGCTTTTGCAGCAATGTTAGACCGTGATGCTTGGGCTCTTCCAACCGAGTCAGCACGGCCCACGTGGCGGCAACTTCGAGTGTATGCGGCGCGATATGCTTCCCACGCACGCGGCGTTCGTTGTAGTCCTTCTCGTAAATATGCAGTTCATTGGACAGTTTGGTGACGTAAGGAACGTCGATCTTCACCGTACGATCGCGCAACGCTTCCATGAACTCGTTTGATTGAAGCTTGCGGAATTCCGGCTCGTTCGTATGGCCGACGATCACGGTGTCGATGTCTGTCTGAGCGAACTTCTTCGGCTTGATCTTATGTTCCTGCGACGCACCCAGCAGGTCGTACAGGAATGCGACATCAAGCTTCAGGACTTCGATGAATTCAATCATCCCGCGATTGGCAACGTTGAATTCACCGTCAAAGTTAAAAGCTCGCGGATCAGATTCGCTGCCGTACTCAGCGATCTTGCGATAGTTGATATCGCCAGTCAGTTCGGTGCTGTCCTGGTTCTTTTCGTCCTTGGGCTGGAACGTTCCAATTCCGATGCGGTCCTGCTCCGACAAGAAGAAGCGTCGGACAACGACGGATTCCATGACCTTGGTCCAGTCACCATCGCACTTATCCAATCGTTCCTTGAAGTAGAAGCGGCTTAACGGGCAGATGTCCCCGTTAATCTCGACCTGGTACTGAGAATCCGCATCGCGTCCTTCGTTCAGAGATTTGCAGATCTCTTCGCGAAAAGCGTTCGGGACGAGCATCAGCGGTTCGCCGTGCATCGGATCCCAGGTAATGCTGCCGTCTTCTTCTTTCCAGCCGAACGTGTAGATAGCACCCTCGGGCGTGCGGGCGTAGCGCTCGACGCCGCGTTTCAGCAGGCGAGCGATCGTGCTTTTCGAACTGCCGACAGGACCGTGCAGCAGCAACACACGACGTTCGCTGCCGTACTTGAGGGCGGCAGAACGGAACACGTGAACAAGTTGCATCAGCGTTTCGGTCAACCCGTAGATGGCATCATTTCCATCATTCTCTGGATCGTCGAAGAACCGATAATGCAGATGTCCATCGCGCCGCCCTTCGTCCACCGCATACGTGCCATACGCCATGATCATGTCGTAGATGCGCTGATGCGCAGTCCGCGTGACTTCGGGATGGCTGCGAACGATATCAAGGTACTCGTCAAACGAGCCCTGCCAGTTTTCCTGCCGAAATGCCTGGGGGCTTTGGCGGGAGGAAATCTGCTTCAGAAGATCACGTCCTGTGCCCATAAGACCGTTCCTCGTACGGAATGAAACCTCACGTTACGTGAGCCGTTCTTCAACACTGTCCCGTTAGGAACGGGACAACCGCATGTCTCGATCAAACATCGACAGAAAATATTCTCACTCGCCGTCTGCCCTGTCAGTACGTACGCCAATCCGCTTCAATCTGCGGGAATCGGCCGGCGGCAGCCCGTCGACCGTCCTGGTCCAGGCATCAAAGGTAGGAAAGATCAGTTACGCGCCGTCCGATACGTGGCGGCGAACCATTAACATCCAAATCCATTCGCCAGCTTCGAGTCTCTACTCGAGCAACTCGATTTATCCGGCATGTCGTGTGCCGAACAACCCGGACAACATTCGATCAGGGATGGTTCCCTGTAAAAAGAAGTCAGGGATTGGAATTATCTCATCCTAGCGAACGGAGGCAAGATCAACATTCTGTATCTGACCTGTGGAAATCGGGAATTCCTGTCGAAGGAATGAGCACTCCCGCCCGCTTGATTGGCGATTTAGTCCTCTTCCCGCTGGTCGAAAGTCGCTCAGGTCACCGCGAGCTTTGGCTGGTGCTAACGACGCCATTCGAGGTTCGCAAAGTCGTATTTCAGCGTTGCCTTCAAAACAACGATCTAAACTGAGGCGGCGGTTTGGCCTCCAATTTTCACGACGACGGTATCGCCCTCCTCCTCTTCCTCGATCACGATCGAGATGTCGAAAAATGCCTGGAGCACAGCGATGTGCGTCTTGGAATGCTCAGTCAGACGCATCGTTCGAAACGATCCCTGGCGACGATAGTCCGGAATGTCTGTTTGCCATGCGCTCAAGGCCATCGGCAAGAGCAGTTGGTCCGCCAAATGAGGACCAACCGGGACATTGGCGACCAGGTATTCCTGCATCTCTTTGATAGCACGCCGGGCGACAACTGCTGCTTTGGTCCCCTGTTCACCAATCGCGATAAACACTTCGGTGACGTGGTCACCAACCAATTCAATAACAACGGCGTTGCCGGGGCCATGCGCCTTAGTGCTTTCGCGAAATAGACAGCCGGGTTCCCACTGGGCCAGCCGGGCGAGTTCTTCCAGCTCCCGATCAGCAATGTGATCGGGTAAGTTGCACAGCAGCACTCGACCGATGCGCGAGCGGATTTCGCCACGTTCGAGCAGGTGAAAGCTCGACAACCCCAAGTCGCCGGGCTTGCCAGAGCTATGGGTCGATGGCTTAGCGCGCTTTGCCGGTTCGATGTCGACGACAAAGCGTCCGCCACCCGCCGGATAGAATCCAGCTTGTTCCAGCGAAGCCGTCACTCGTGGACCCATGCGGTTCACGAGGGCGAGAAAGGATCCCTGCAGAAAGTCGAACGGCGGCGCCCAGGGATTGTGCGTTCCCCCTTCCAGAATCAGCCGCGAAGGTCGATTGGCGATCAGTAGTGGAGGCAGAATCGCTTGCAATACCAGCGTCGCACTACCGGCGCTACCGATCGCAAAGTGATATTCACCGGGGACAACTTCGCCGGGATGAAAGGTGAAAGATGATGAACCGATCGCGTCGCCAACGACAGCTGCCTGACAAATCTCTTGCGCCGCTCGCAATGCTGTCAGATGTTG
>CBIHQO010000419.1:0-6184 GCA_966211735.1 uncultured Schlesneria sp. | reverse complement strand
GCAGGCGGGGATCGCTGCAATTCGACCGGGCGTGCGGTGCCAGGATGTTGACGCAGCGGCTCGGAAGGTGATCGATCAAGCAGGCTTCGGAAAGTACTTTGGACATGGGCTGGGACATGGGATCGGCTTGGAGATTCACGAAGGGCCGCGACTGAGTCCTATTTCCACTGACGAACTGAAACCTGGGATGACGGTGACTGTCGAACCAGGGATCTATTTGCCGGGAGTAGGCGGAGTCAGAATCGAAGACGATATACTCGTGACACGTGACGGCCATGAGGTCCTTTCCTCTGTCCCCAAGGACGAGCCGATCACGATCATGTGAGCAATGTTGAACAGGTGACGGGCCGGTTGAACGGGTTGTGAGACCTGCACAATCGGGCAAGTCCTTCAAGCAACTAAAATGTCGAGCCGATAGGCTGAGACCAGAATCGATAAGGGATTCGTATGGCAGAGACTGCTAATTCGGGCGATGCCCCATTTGACCTCGATAAGTTGAAGCAACTGGTCGAGATGATGGAATCGCATGGGTTGACGGAAGTTCACCTGCGACGCGGTGACGAGCAGTGGCGATTGCGACGCGGTCCCGAAGTGGTCCAGGTTCCGCAGCAATACGCTCCGGCTCCAGTCCAGATGGCTGCTGCGCCGGCTCCGGTTGCCGCACCCTCGTCGGCACCCGCTGCCGCACCGGCCGCTGATGCTGGCTTGATCGATATCAAGAGCCCCACGGTGGGGACATTTTATGCCGCACCATCACCGGGCGAACCTGCATTCGTTTCCGTCGGCTCGGTGGTGACGCCCGAAACGATCGTCTGTCTGCTGGAGGCCATGAAGGTCTTCAATCAGATCCCGGCCGAAGTCAGCGGGACGATCACTGCGATCCTGGTGAAGAGCGGTGACGCGATCGAATTCGGTCAACCCTTGTTCCGCGTGAAGCCGTAATTGTCGCAAGTCGGCTCTGAAGGCTCCTCCTTCAAGGACGACGACCTCGCCCCTCAACACGGATAGTGTCTCAGCATGTTTCAGCGCATTCTGGTCGCCAATCGAGGCGAGATAGCTCTTCGAATTCTTCGCGCCTGCCGTGAGATGGGAATCGAAACGGTCGCGGTCTGCAGTGAGGCCGATCGCGGTTCGGACTATCTGAAGCTCGCCAGCGAATCGATCTGTGTGGGGCCGGCTCAAGCGGCGGGCAGCTACCTGCTGATCAAGAACATCATCAGCGCGGCTGAGATCGGCAACGTGCAGGCCATTCACCCCGGCTACGGCTTCCTGTCGGAAAATGAGCACTTTGCGGAAGTCTGCCGCAGTTGCAACATCGACTTCATCGGTCCCTCATCCGAGGCGATGGGTAAGCTCGGTGACAAAGTCACGGCCAAAGAAATCGCCAAGTCCGCGAAGGTGAACCTGGTTCCTGGCAGCGACGGTTTGGTGGAAAGCGAAGAAGCCGCCCTGGCGATCGCTGCTGAGATTGGCTATCCAGTGCTGATCAAAGCCACCGCAGGTGGTGGCGGTAAGGGGATGCGGGTTGCTCGCAACGACATCTCGCTGAAGGCCGGACTCAAGCAAGCTGCCGTCGAAGCCGAGAAAGCCTTCAACAATGCGGGCGTGTATCTGGAAAAGTACATCGAGAATCCTCGCCATGTCGAAGTGCAGATCATTGCCGACCTGCATGGTGAAGTGGTTCATCTGTGGGAACGCGATTGTTCCAGCCAGCGCCGGCATCAGAAGCTGATTGAAGAATCGCCTGCTCCAAACTTGCCTCAGGCTGTCCGCGAAGACATCTGTAAGGCTGCCGTGCGGTTGATCAAGACGGCGAACTATACGAATGCGGGAACGGTCGAATTTATCGTCGACAAAGAGAACAAGTTCTACTTCATCGAAGTGAACGCCCGCATCCAGGTTGAGCATCCTGTCACGGAAATGGTGACCGGCATTGACCTGATCCAGCAGCAGATTCGCGTCGCCAGTGGCGAACCGTTGCCTTGGAAACAAAAAGCAATTCCCTGCAACGGGCATGCGATCGAAGTTCGGATCAACGCCGAAGACCCCGAGAATGACTTCCGTGGTTCGCCTGGCCGAATCACGAAGCTGCGCGTTCCCGGCGGCCATGGCGTTCGGTGGGATTCGCACGTTCATGAAGGCTATGTTGTCGGTCCCTATTACGATTCGATGATCGGCAAGCTGATCGTTCACAAGCCCTCGCGGCTGGAAGCCATCGAAGGCATGAAACGCTGCTTGGACGAATTCGTTGTCGAAGGGATCAAGACGACGATTCCGCTGCTCAAGCGAATCCTGAATAATTCGGCGTTTGTGGAAGGCCGAATGGATACGACGTTTATCGAACAACACCTGCTGGTAAAGTAACCGGCTGATTTCCGACTGGTTCGACGTTCTGACGGCAAATCGTTTGCGTCACCGACCAGGCTGATCCCACAATGCGTTCGCGGCGAGATGCTCGATAGCTCGCCTCGTCAAATTTCTATCTCGAAAGAGCCCGCGCAATGACTCAAGTGTACTCTTCGACTCCCAAGCGTCAGTTCAAGAAAGTCGCGATCCTCTTTTCAGGCGGACCAGCTCCGGCTGCGAACGCGGTGATCTCGACCGCCGCCGCCAGCTTCTTGCGCCGCGGCACTGAAGTCGTCGGCATCAAGCATGGTTACTCGAATCTCGAGAAGTACGATCCGGCCACTCCACTGGTGGCAGGTACCGACTTCCTGGTGCTCGACCAGAAGACTCTGCAGCGCACGCGAAACACCGGCGGGATCTTGATGGGGACGGCGCGAGCCAATCCGGGCAAGTCGATTTCCAGCCCGGCTCACCTGCAGGACGCCGAGCGAACGAAACGCTTGCGAGCGGTCTATGACGGCCTGCGTTCGATCGGTGTTGAAGCGTTGATCTCGATCGGCGGCGATGACACGCTCAAGACGGCGAATAAGTTCCAGCTCTTCCAAGAGTACCTGCCGAAAGATCTGCCACGTATCCCCGTGGTGCATCTGCCCAAGACCATCGACAACGATTATTTCGGGATCGATTTCACGTTCGGCTACTTCACTGCTGTCGACGTGATGGCGACGGAGATCCGTAACCTGCTGGCCGACGCCGAAGCAAACGCGGCCTATTTCATCGTGGAAGCGATGGGACGCAGTGCGGGCTGGTTGGCTTACGGGGCGGCCATCGCCGGCGAAGCGAGTCTGGTGCTGAGCGTGGAAGACATTCCGCCGGAAGAACGATCGATCGAAAAGACGGTCATCGACGAAAATGGCGCGTTCATGGGTTACGACGACGTTCGCAAGCCCGGCGAAAAGGTCGTCGAACACGAGATCATGAATCACGACAAGTTCGTCGCGCGGATCGCCAACACCATTAAGGTGCGCGAAGAGAACAAGCGTGGTTTCGGCGTCATCGTGATTTCCGAAGGTCTCGCCGAACTGCTGCCTGCCAAGTACCTGGTTGGTATCAAGCGCGACGATCACGGACACATCAAGGTCTCGGAAGTCGATCTGTATCGCAAGGTCGCGAAGTGGGTCTCCGCCGTCTACAAAGATCAGACCGGCAAGGACAAGAAGTTCACGCCGCTGCAACTTGGTTATGAAACACGTTGTGCTCGGCCACTGGCCTTTGACGTGATCCTGGGAAGCCAGTTGGGTGTGGGGGCCTATCGTGCCCTTGCTGAAGAAGGCCTGAGCGGCGTGATGGTATCGGTCGAAGGTCAGATGCAGCTCAAGTACGTTCCGTTCGAACAGCTTGTTCGCCAGTCAGATCTGGTCACGGAAGTGCGACACATCATTCCTGGAAGTGACTTCCACCTGCTGGCGCGGTTCCTGGAGCACTATCCGGGTGCCAAGTGATTGCATATTGAAACGTGAAGGCCCTGTCGCAAGATTGGGCCTTTTTTTATTCAACAACCGCACGACCTGGGCGATTGGTCGTGATCCAGACAAACGCGCGTCCGGCTTCGTCCTGCCAGATCTCGCGCGAGAGCTTCTTGGGGATCACCATGGTCTTTAAGGCGACGCTCCACGATGTCGAGGCTCGTTTGAATGAAACATCGATTTTCGACAAGTCGATCTTCGCCTTTTCGATCTCGTAGTAGTCGATCAGAACGGGGGTTTCGGTCAATTCTGCGACTGTCGATAGTAGATCGGTAAGAGGCACCTGATCGAGTTCGATTGGCGTCATTGCGAACAGCTTCGGGGCCGCTTTCAGACGTTGCTTCTGTAGCGGCCAGCCGACTGGCCACAGATCTTTACGCAACTCTTGTGGTTCGACCAGCAATTCCAGTCCGTCGGCCGGAGTCCGGTTCGGACGGAATCCCAAGCTACAGTCATTCAGCATGATGGCCAGCGCGGTCGAGGCGGCGAATCCACGCACATCTTGTCGAACTGTTGCCTTCGGGCCGAGCAGCCTTAGTTGCGCCGTCGCAGCCTGGCTAAACTTGATCGGAAACTTCGCTGGCAATGGCAGCTTGGTGACAGCCTCTGTGATTGGCAAATCGATCGTCTCTGCTTCCGCCGGCTTCAGCAGACTGCTGTAGAGAAGGTTGAACTGGTCTTTAGACAAGCCCCAGTTGGGTTGACCATTGGGTGTTCCTTGAGCCCCGTAGGTCTTCAGTTCATCGATCCATTCGCGAAGTTTGGTTCCGTCACTGAGTTCAAACGTATGGCCGGGAAAGCTGATCCGGCCACTGCGATCAAGAGTCCCAATCGCCGTGACATAACGAATCGTGCCGACGTTCCGTTCACGAACTTCAGGTTTATCGTTCACGGTCGGTCGCTGAATCTGGATCGAGACATCCATCGGCTCCAGCAACTTACTCCATTGCTGAGAATGCAATCCGCCGCCATCGGTATTGGCGAACAGTCTCAGTTCGATGATCGTGCTGCGCAGCTTGGATGAGTCCACCGGTTCAACGGTGTCACTTCTCTTTGGCGGCAGAGGTCGACTTTGGCAGAACGCGGGTTGCGCTGCGAAACTCAGTATGAGAGCGGCCACGAGCCAGCAGTATCGAATCATTGTCGTATCCTCTTGGTGGCCTCGTGCTAGTCTCGTCCCGATATAAACGATTTGTAGATGATTGTCAGAATTGGCTGAATGCCAATGCCAATGCCAATGCGGATCATGAATGAAACGAGCCCGCTATCCCAGTCGCCACCTCGCCTGCCTCAACTGCGCATTCGGCGAATCCTTGAGCAACTCGTACCAGACTGTCACCAATGTCCCGTCGTCGCATTCGACCGTGGACGGGTAGCCCATATCACCGGAATGGGCGTCGGCGTTAATGGTGATCGGCTCACTCCAGGTTTTCCCATCGTCGCTGCTGACTCGAGCCTGATTGCCGAGTGGCGGACGGCGGTAGCTGTAGCTCATCAGGAGTCTGCCGTCTTTTAGACGCAGCAGGTGCGATGGAAAGCCCCAGACGCCGATTGGGTGCGGTGTGGACCAACTGACACCGCCGTCATCCGATTCTGTCTGCAGGATTTCGCGATCGTTGGCTTTGTTGTGATTGCGAATGTGAGCGATCAGGCGGCCCTTGGCAGTCTCCACGGCGTGCAGTTCGTGGTATTCGCGACTGTTGTCTCCTTCGCGAGTCGGAATCGTGCTGAGCCATTCCCACGTCAGGCCGTCGTCTTTCGAGTGGCAGGCTCCGACGCGTCGTTCTGGCTTCCAGAGTTCGACCCCACAATACAAGAGGCGTCCGTCGGCCAGCTGAATGGGACCGTGCGGGCTGTTCACGGGGACTTCGTAGCGTGCCGACCAGGTGACGCCGCCGTCGGTCGAGCGAATCATCCACGTCCCCACATCGGCCTGCCGCTGTTCGGCCGAGATGCGATGATGGACGGCTCGCCATTCGCGAAGCTTGAGTTCTTCCCAGGCCCCCGGCTGACCGGGCGTGAGCTTCTCGGCTTTGTCGAGCAGTGCTTGATAAGCGAGTGACGTAAAGGTCGTGACGAGGATCGATCCCTTGGTCGTTTCGAGTACGCCGGCGTCGCGTTCATCGATCGGACCATCGAGTAAGACTTGGGGCCAGCGCCAGGTCTGGCCATCGTCTTGCGATCGCATCAGTTCGACACGACCGAACGGACAGACGTGTGCTTCGCGTCCACCGGACCAGACAACCAGCAACTCACCGTTCTTGCGGCGAGCGATCGTTGGCCAGCCGTGGTACAGCGGCGGCTTCCAACTG
>CBIHQO010000418.1:0-6184 GCA_966211735.1 uncultured Schlesneria sp. | reverse complement strand
GAACCTCTCGGCAAGATGGCCGAGGCCGCAGGCATCAAAGGGCATAAACTCGTCGGCCTTCAATCACTCGGTGCATCCAAAACCATTCAGCACTGGAACCTGCCCGACGATCAGAATGAAGCCAGGAAAGCGTTGAAGACGGGGAACGTCGATGTCTTCGTCATGTCGCCGATTTCCTTCCCCGATGAAGGGGTCGAGAACTACGTCAAGCTGGGACTGGAACACAATCCCAACATGCGATTCATCGTGCAGCTTTCCTGGGGCGGGGGCGATATCGACAATCAGGATTTCCCCACGGGGGCCTTCGACAACGTCGACAAAGAGAAGACACCTGATCAACTCAAGGTCATCTACGAGCGGAACATCAAGGCAGGCGAAGCTCAAGCGGATGCCCTCAACAAGAAGTACGGCAACGGGAAAAAGATCGTCGCCCTGGTCCCCAGCGCCCAGGCGATGGTGGCAATGCGAACCAAGATCGCGAACAACGAATGGCCCGGCCTGACCAGGCAAAGCGAACTCTTCGTTGATCCGGTTCATCCTTCGGCCCCGATGGAAGCGTTGAATGCCTACCTGCATTTCGCAGTTCTCTACGGTCGATCTCCCGTCGGCTTGCCCATGCCCGCGATGTTGAAGAATGCCAAACGCGAGGCGTGGGATGAGAAGTTCAATTGCTCATTACAGGAACTGGCTTGGGAAACCGTGACGAACTATCCCGAGAGTCTCGTGACTGCTGCGAAAGTGAAATAGTCATGCCGGCCAACATCTTTGCTGACCTTCCGCAGAACCTGCCCAAGGAAGTGGTCCAGACACTCCTCCAGGCGGGCGACACGCGCATTGAGAGAATCGTCTCGCACGGCCATGCTTCGGCACCAGACTTCTGGTACGACCAACCGCAGGCCGAATGGGTGATCGTCCTACAGGGAGCAGCGAAACTGCAGTTCGAGGACGGCATGGTTGAGATGAAGCCCGGCGACTTCGTCAACATTGCTGCGTTCAGAAAGCACCGGGTCGAATGGACGACGCCAGACGAGCCGACCGTGTGGCTGGGCGTGCGGTATCGTGGCGAGCAATAACCGCCCTCACTTCGTCGTTCTTCCGTAGGTTATGCTTCAGCATAACGGTCCTCGCAGCGAAGAGTTATGCTGAAACATAACCTACGTCTGCAGCGTCACCTACGTCGACGCCCGCTTTCCCCGCAGCACAATTGTTTCCCATGGAAAACTGCGCCATTCTACGTCTCGGCAGTTTTTTCTGTAAGAAGTCGCCGTTTGCTGGATGAGACTTTGCAGGAGATTGAATGGTGTACGAGTTCCCCCAGACCAGCCTCAGCCTGATTGCTCGAGTCCAGGAGCTGGGGGACGGTGCGTCGTGGGCGGAATTTCTGCGCATTTATGAGCCAATCATTTACCGCATGGCGCTGCGTCGAGGCCTGCAGGAGGCTGATGCCCGTGATGTCGTGCAGCAGGTGCTGCTGTCGGTCAGTCGCGCGATCGCAAAATGGAATGCCAACCCCGACAAGCCTCCTTTTCGCGCCTGGCTGCTCACGATCACACGGAATGACATCCTGAAAGCCCTGCAGCGGCGTCCGCGCGATGCGGCCGCCGGTTCGTCTTCCATCATGGAAATGTTGCAGCAGGTCCCTGATGAGGATGAGACGGCCTGGGCTTTTGAAGAGCGCTGCGAATTCGTGCGTCTGGCCGCCGAAAAGATCCGTGCCGAATTCACCCCCGACACCTGGTCCATCTTCTGGCAGACGTCGATCGAAGGGGCCGCAATTGCCGATGTGGCGAGGTCCATGCGGCGGACTCCCGGATCGGTTTACGTCGCCCGCTTTCGTGTTCTCGCCCGACTCAAGGAAGCGGTCCGGCAGCTCTTATCAGAGCCTGGGACCGCAGAAGGACGGCCCTGATCATGAAACCAATCTCTCAGTGTCTGACACCGGAACGGCTGCACCAGCTGGCTCATGACGAGCTGACGGCGGCAGAAGTGGCCTCGATCGAAGACCACCTGAATGATTGCGACAGCTGCCGCGCCGTCCTGATGCAAGCCGAAGCCGATGATCTGTGGGAACAGCAGATCGCGCCGGTCCTGCGATTGCCAGCCACCGACTCGGCGTTCGACAGCACGATCGACCCCGAGCAGTTCGTGAGCCCTGTCCTGCAACTGCTTGGCCCGACCGACGATCCTCAGATGCTGGGCCGCATTGGCACGTATGAAGTGGTCGGCATCATTGGCCGCGGCGGCATGGGAATCGTGTTCAAGGCCTTAGATCGATCCCTGAATCGGTTTGTCGCGATCAAGATGCTGTTGCCGCATCTGGCCGAATCAGCGGCGGCTCGCAAGCGGTTCGCTCGCGAAGGCCAGGCCGCGGCGGCCGTGGTCGACGACCATGTCATGCCGATCTACAGCGTTGCCGAGTGGCAGAACGTACCGTACCTCGTCATGCAGTATTCGCGTGGGACTACACTGCAGAAGCGGGTCGAGACCCAGGGGCCGCTGGAACTGAAAGAGATCCTCAGGATCGGGATGCAGACGGCACGCGGGCTGGCGGCGGCTCATGCGCAGGGGCTGGTCCATCGTGATGTGAAGCCCTCGAACATCATGATCGATGGAACTGTCGAACGAGCGCTGCTGACCGACTTCGGACTGGCCCGCGCCGTCGATGATGCCAGCATCACCCGCACCGGGGTGATCGCGGGGACGCCGCAATACATGTCACCCGAACAGGCCCGCGCTGCCGAGATCGATGCGCGATCCGATCTGTTCAGCCTGGGGAGCGTGCTGTACTTCCTGTGTACTGCGCGGCAGCCATTCCGTGCCGAAAGCAGTTATGCAATTCTGCGTTTGATCATTGACCAGGAGCCTCCTCACATGCAGGAGATCAACCCCGATCTGCCAGCATGGATCTGCACGCTGGTATCACATCTGATGGCCAAGAACCCTGGTGATCGCCCCGCCAGCGCGCAGGAAGTCGCCGAAGTGCTGCAGCGGTGCCTGGCACACCTGCAGCAGCCTGCCACTGTCACGTTGCCCCCTTCCCTTCAAAGTGTCGTTACGACGAAGACCGGGCCTCGGCCTCCCAAGATCGGTCGATACGTTCCGCTGGCGATCGGCATCGGAGCGGCATTGCTGATCCTGTTCGCGATCATTATCCAACTGGCCGTGTGGCGATCCCTGTCCACCAATGCCGATCCGAACAAAGCCGCCGTCCCTGCGGAACACCAGCCTTCTGGACCGACTGTTCCGGAGATCCTCGGGACCTGGAAAGTGCAGGGTCAGGCGGCCGGACAAATTGAGATCCAGCACGATATGAACCGGTCGGGACGTTTCACGATGACTTCCCTCAACGGACCGCATGACCTGCAATGGTCTCTGGAATGGAATCCAGACCGTCAGCAATTCGAAGGTGTCGTCGTCAATTTCCATGGCGTGGCGAGTCCCCTGAAGTTCTCGATCACTCCCTCGGTCGGCGATTCGCGACTGCAGGTCGATTTTCTGTTCAATGATCTTCAGAAAGAACAGTTCATTCACAGCCACTCGGCAGATCATGACGCCGCCCCTGGACCAGATCAGCGTCCGTTCGAAGCATCGGCGATCGAATCTCTGTTAGAGGACATCTCTCATCAGGTCTGGCTCCGAGTGGACTCGACAACAGACCCGTCCGAAGATCAGCAACTCGCACAGTCCAAACCGGCTAAGCCAGTCCCTCACACCGCGTCGGACGAGGAATTCGCTTACTACAAGTTCGATAGTCGGGCGATTGCCGCTGCTGCCTTGAACACCTGGCGGGAATACGTCGACTGGTGGAATATCACCCAGGGAACTCCTCTGGTCTCAACAGCCGAAATCCCGCGTGTCGTCTGGTCCGCACCCCTCGCAAAACTCAATCCAAAATACATCTATGCCAATGGCGTCAATCTGGTGATCGTTCGTGAATCGGATGAAGAGGGCGAGGAAGGGATCTATGTGGCCTTGGGCATCTCGTCCAGCCACGGTCCCAACGATGACCAATTCACTCGGATCCTGATTGCCCATGCCAGTGGCGGTGATGTCTATACATTCCGTCGCAAAGGTCACTTCCAGAGAAAACTACCCGACGAACAGTCAGAGAATGTTCAGTAAGGTCGCGCGAGACTTACCCATCCCGCCTGAATAAGCTTGAGATCAGTCGTTCACAGTCCCTGGTCAATTACGTCACTTGTAATGCTCTCCTGCGAGCGTCTGATCGTCTTGGAGCGCAAAGGAAACTGAAATGAAGTTAACACCATCGACTTTCGCTACCTTGCTCATGCTTTTGATGACCTTGATCCCAACAATTGTGCAAAGCGCAGACGACCCCAGTATTGCAGACGACCTGGAACAGTTGCAGGGGACCTGGGAGTTGCGACACGGGAATGAAGGAAGAGGTCTGCCCACGATCCGCAGCGTGAAAACGATCACGGGAAATCGCGAAACGTTGCGACGATACAGCATCGAGACCGGTGAGATGATGAGCGAAAAAACAGTTGAGTTTGAACTGCACGATGCCGAGCCTGTCCGAGTGTTCACCTTCTTCCCCGTCAACTCCCCCAAAAAAGTCGGGTATTCCTTCATCTACAAAGTTGAAAAAGATGATCTCTACGACATCACTGGCCTGCTGCACGGCACGGAATACCGCGATTACTCGACCGTCCCGACAATGTGGCGTTGGAAACGCATCACTGAGGAACCCACCCCTGATGCGAAGGGAATCGAATCCACCGAAGATAAGAAGCCCAATAACCACACTCCGTAGCGGAATACGATTAACTGTGCGTCACCACCTTCTCCTCAAGAGTTTCGTCGTCGTGACCTCGACAAATTGATCTGTACACCGTGTTGCTGCGGTCGGTGTTGTTTCGCGATGACGGACGGACTTAGTCCTTGCATCGCTGCTTCGGAGAACAGGCCGTAGCGGAGAGCATCAACCGCGTGATCGTCGGACTTCAGCGGCGCGTCGACGGCGTCTCGCGGGTTTAAGCCCGATCGTTCGCTGAGCATTCGTCGATACGTTCGCAATTGGCGAACCAGGTTGGGGCAGCGGTCGCGGACGATGAACAGCCTCGGTTGCGGTTGGCTGTCTTCCATGGCGAGGGCCGGTTCGGGTCGCAGTAACCACTTGACGTGTTCGATTCCTTCTTCGACCGAGTTGTTTGCCGGCTGGCAGTGGATGGCGTCGTAGCCTGGAGCGTAAATGCTGAACTTCGACGCGATGCGATGGCAGTTGATATTGCTGGGGTCGGCCCATGTCGCACCGTAATAGGGATTGCGCAGTGGCCAAGGATGTCGGTCACTGATCGCCTTGAGATGCTCCACGACGGTGTATCGAGTGTCCGTTGAATAGTACTCGTCATAGACGAACCACTGACCGACGCCGTTGCGACAGGCGAACAGGCAGCAGAACGCGTTGTCGACGCCGAAGCCCCAGTCAATCATCCGGCGATGCTGGCATCCGGACGGAGCGATCCAATGCGGCGGCAGGCAATGCAGCGCGGGATCGAACTCGGGATAGATCGATCCTTCAAATCCGCCCCATAAGCCTTTCATGCGGACGTCGCGCATCGCGTCGGGGATCATGCCGAAGAATTGATCGAACCACTGCTGCGAGACGTGTCCCGCTTCCACAGCACACTCGGTGTTGGCTCGATAGATCGCCCACCCGGGCGGCAACGAGTTGTTCTCTTCCATCTCCTGCAATGGGATCGACAGCGAGGGATCGACCGGCGTGAATTCGGCCAGCTTGTTTCCGGTGAAGGCGTACTCGCGGCAGCCGCGTAAGACTTCTTCGAGGATCCCCCATGGAAACTGTTCCACAAACAGAAAGCCGCCGATCGATTCCCCCTGCATCTTCGATCGGCCTTGATCGTAAGACTTGAAGACCAGTTGCCAATTGCGACCGTCCGACCAGGGCCTCAGCGGCACCGCAAAGGGCCAGTCGTTGTTCGGCTTGTACCAGCGAATGCGATCCCAATCGATGTTTCCGCGTGGCAGGTGCCCCTGCTGATGCAGCTTCTCCTTCCAGCAGACATTCATCGTCTGCTCAAACGATTCGGCGATGATCCAGACCGGCGTGTCTTTGCGCGGTGGTTGTGTTGTCAGTACGAAATCAGCCGCCTTGCGAAAGGCGAGTGTCGTCGTGCCCGCCCCGTTGCCACCCAGCAGGAAC
>CBIHQO010000417.1:0-6186 GCA_966211735.1 uncultured Schlesneria sp. | reverse complement strand
GGCGGGCACTGTGGGGACGAATCGCCAGGATGTGTTGATCGGAATTCCTCAGGTGAATCTACCGACCGGGGCCGCGGTGGCGGGTGCGCCGTCGGTGATTCCCGAAATTCCCTTCGCGAAGAAAACACAGCAGCGCGGGATCGTGAAGCTGGCGGCCTTTGCCTATAACCAGGAAACCGGCCAGGCGGTCTGGCAGTCGGGGACCTATCCGATCACCGCCGATGCTCGCGATACGTGGATCCTGGGAACGGGCCCATTCCAGCGCGGTTCGATCTATGCGGGAACGGATCTGGCCGGGAACAGTGTGTTTGGTCGAAAATCCAAACTGGACGGGCGGACCCCCGCGCCCGGTATGTCGGTGACAGTGGGCAATTCGTTCGCTGAAGATCCCGAACTGATCGAGGCGGCGAAGATTGCCAAAGCGGAGAAGAAAGTCAAGGGAACGGAGAACTCGGTGGCTCCTGCTTCGTTTACACCGGCCGGTCCTCCTAGTCAGCCGCAACCGGGTCGAATCCCGACAACGACTCCCAGTTCGACAACACCTTCCACACCCTCTTCGGGCTTTTCCAATACAGCGACGGACTCGAAGCTGGGGACTGGTGGAAGCGCGACAGCAGCAGGTTTGTTGATCCTGCAGAACCGAGTCAATCAGTCTCAGACCCCATAGGCAGTTCGATCAAATGTTGTCCGTAGCGATCAATTGTCGAGACGGAAAGTCCCTGCGCAGCGTGGCAGCCTGTCGCCCGGTCTGATGGAGTGTTATCCTTCCTGACATGACATTCGTCGACCGCGTCCATTCCCGCGCCAAATCCCCATCCCCTCATCAAGGAAGAGTGTCCATGTCGTCAGAGGTTCCGCTGATTGCCGTCTTCGTCGACTTCGAAAACCTGGCCATCGGCGTCCGCGACATGAAATCGGGTGCGTTCCAGATCCAGCTCATTCTGAAACGGCTGCTCGAAAAGGGCCGCATCGTTCACAAGCGAGCCTACTGCGACTGGAGCCACTATCGCGACGCCGTGCGTGAGTTTCACATGCAGGGGATCGAACTGATCGATATCCCGCAATCGAAGATGAGTGGTAAAAACAGTGCTGACATTCGCATGGTGGTCGATGCCCTGGACCTGTGCTACTCCAAGACGCATATCGACATCTTCGCCCTGATCTCGGGCGACAGCGATTTTTCGCCGCTGGTTTCCAAGCTGAAAGAAAACAACAAACGGGTCCTGGGCTGTGGTGTGAAAAGTTCCACGTCGGACCTGCTGATCTCCAACTGCGACGAATTCATCTATTACGACGACCTGATCCGTGCGGCTCAAAAGCCCAAGGCGGTAGCCGCCCCGAAGCCAGGAAAGCCGAAGGTCGACGACAAGAAGCAGGAAGCGACCGATCGCCTGCTGGAAGTGCTGCAGTCACTGGAACAGGACTACGATCCAATCTGGGGTTCGATGCTGAAGCAAACGATCCGCCGCGTGTATCCGGGCTTCAACGAAGGCTACTACGGCTATAGCAGCTTCTCGGACATGATCGAAGACATCGCCGACCAGGGCCTGATCGAGCTCGACTACGACGAAACTCGCGGCAACTATGAAATTCGCCGTAAGAAGAAGAAATAGCCGCCCACTGAGTTCTGCCGCGGATGGAACGTGGAGAGTCAGTGACGACGGGCGCATGACACAACCGACGGAACTGTCGGAGAAGAGTCTTTCGCCACGGATGGACACCGATCGAACACGGATAAAGAGTTCCGGACGTGAGATCGATCGCAGCCTTCACGACGTGGTGAAGTTGGAGTCTACCTCCGCCATTCTCGATTGGCAGTGCAGCGACTGAAGCGGGACATTGTAACTTGGGGCATGTCACAACTGACACAACCTTGGGTACCTCTTTGTATTGCAACCTCACTCGAAACTGAGTCACTACCGATTTGTTGCTGAAACGGGGCATGGCTACCGTGTGGGCGGGCGCATGATAACATCTGGGCGATGTCGCAGTCCGTTCGATCATTTGGCAAGTCGACTCTGAGCACCTGGCCGTCGGCCGCGGTGGCGCTGGTGGCGTGGATCAGTATTGTCGCGTGCGTTGATCCGGCAGGAAGCTATCCGTCGATGCCGCAGGGGCCGGGGCTGACGATTGACGAGATCTTCAATGTCGAACAGGGGGTCTACCTGGTCGAGAGTGCGCGGGGACTCGGTTGGTACAACCTGATTCCGGGGACATCGGTCGAGGCGTTTCGTCCTGAAAACGGCTGCAATCCCGATCATCCGCCGCTGGGCCGATACTGGCTGGGCATTCATCATCAGCTCGCCTGGTGGATCGCTCCGCCAGATCAGCCGGACGGACCGTTTGTCACGGCGTGTGCTCGAACCGGTTCGGCGACCGCGTTTGCTTTGACGGTCTGGCTGATCGGGGCTTATGTCGGCTTTGCTGCGAAGGCTGCTGGTGGCGAGAAGCGGTCGTTTCAAGAGTGGCAGGGGCCGTTGGCCGGTGTGGCGTTGGTGCTGATGCCGCGCGTCTACGGGCACGCGCATCTGGCGGCGCTGGAGACGATGACGAACCTGACCTGCACGGCGGCAGTGCTGGCTGTGGCGGCGTGGTGGTCTGGTCCAGCGGTCCCGACCGGTCGAGTCGCATTCCTCGCGGGGATCGTGATGGGACTGGCGCTGCTGACTAAGGTTCAGGCGGTGTTGATTCCATTGCCGGTGATCGCGTGGGTCTTGCTGCGGTGGCGGCAGAAGGGGATTGTGCCGCTGTTGATCTGGGGGATCACCGCGAACGTCATCTTCCTGATGTGGCCCTATCTGTGGCTGGACCCTGTGGGCCACTTGCTGGAATACCTGGGTCGCACGACCAATCGCGTCACTCTGTACTGTTACTACTTCGGGACTCGTTACCCCGACAAGGAAGTGCCGTGGCATTATCCGTTCGTGATGTTTGCGATCACGGTGCCGATCGGATTGCATCTGCTCGGTTTGTGGGGCGTGAAGTCGGACATGGTCGTTTCCAAAACAGCGCCGCAACCGACTCGCGACAATGCCTGGCGAACGAGCTTGCTGCTGGCGTGTGGGTTGTTCCCGTTGATCGTCTTCGCCGCTCCCGGAGTGGCTGTGTATGACGGCGAGCGATTGTTTTTGACGGTCTTTCCGTTATGGACACCACTCATCGCAAGCGGGGCTGTTGGCGTGATGCGTCTCGTGAGTTCACGAATCGGTGTCGGACTGACGAAGGCGACGGTCTGCCTGTTGATCGCGGCGCAGGTTGCTTCCAACTGGCAGAGTCATCCGAGCTACTTGAGCTATTACAACGCGGCCGTCGGCGGACTGGCCGGTGCCGAGACGCTGGGGCTGGAGATGAATTACTGGAGCGACGGGGTCACTCGCGAGTTGCTCGAAGAGGCTGTGACTGATGCGAATGCCTATAGCGCGATCGAAATTCGTCCGTCGCTGCATCAGTTTCAACGCGACGATTTGATGCAGCAGTCGCCAATCTTAAGGAAGCATCGGGTTCCTGCTGCTTCTGAAGCGGCGAAGCGAACGCTGCAGTTCGTCTTCCGTCGGCGGGCCGATTTGAGTGACGACGAGTTTCTCAAATACGATCATCTCACGAAGCGGCGACTGGCGGGATTTCGCACCGAACGGTGACTGTAAAGCGTTGCCTGGCCAGTGTCATATCGAAGTCGTGAGAGCCGACAACGCGTGGTCACGCTGATTGTCTTGCAGCCTTCTGGCGCGATCCGAGCGACATCTGCGACGCGAAGACACTGGCGGCCCCGAGCGGTCGCCAGTCGCACCCACACTCAAGCGCGTGCGGGATCGGCAGAACGTGCCGTTCGTCGCCTGCATAATCGATCTTTCCGTTATGACCGCTCCAGTCGATGGCCGATAAGACAATTGATCGACTACGAGAAGTGCGCGCTGGCGGTTCGTTTCGGAACGATTCGACCGTGACGGCGGCGTGTTCTCGGACTTCAAGGGAATGAGGGGGCGGGATGCGAAGGATTCACTGGCGGTATTGTGTTCAGGGGCTGTTTGCGGCCGCGGCATTGTCGTCCGGAATCGCTCTGGCGGCAGGGCCGTTTCCCTTTACCGAGGCCTGGTATCAGGAGCGATCCAATGATCCACCGGGATCTCGGCAGATCTACAAAGATGGCAAGTACTGGCCCCCTTATCCGCGTATGCAGGGGCCGAAGCAGCCTTTTGTCCAGGCGTACCATTCAGCTCACTACTGGCCGCATCCTTACAACTGCCAGGATCGAGCCGACGTGACCAACCTGCTGGAAGCACAGGCGGGTGCCGGATGGGCTGAGGCGACGACTTTGCACGACTATCACTTCGACGGTGATACTCAGCAGTTGACGGATGCCGGACGCAATCACTTGATCTGGGTCTTGAATACAGTGCCGATGCAATTTCGCACGGTCTATGTTTCACAGGGTGTGACGTCCGAGATGGGCCAGCTTCGCGTGGCGACGGCCCAGAAATTCATGCAGGAAACAGGCGCGACGAACATTCCACCGATCGTTGCCAAGTACGAACTGTTCAACGGCCGCCCCGCCAACGAAGTGGATCGTCTGCGAACGTTGGAACTGCAGTCGATTCCACGTCCTCGGCTGTTCCTGATCGGTGTCGCTGGCCGGCAGGGTGGCGGCGGTGGCGGCGGCGTTATGGGTGGTGCCGGTCCCAGCAGCGGCGGCGGCGCGACGGGATCCAGCACAGGGAGCACGACCACTCGCTGACGGTTTCATCTAGCAGTCATCACGTGCAGCGGGTTGTCCTGACGGAAGTCCAATTCGCGCCGGCCAGTGTTACTCAGATTTGATCGGTCCCATGCCGGATACAACTTTTTCCACCAGTGTCAGTGATCCCAAGGCTGCATGTGACGAGCCCGGGGGTGGCGCGCCGCGATCCAACGCTTCGTCGCAGGTGGGTCAGTTGTATGCGGATCTGTTTACGAAGCAGGCTGCGCCGGACAAAAGTCGATCGAACGAGAAGCCTGCTGGTCCGATCTCTCCAACAGTCCCGGCACCGCGGACACCGACCACTTTGGCGGAATGCGGTCTTCAATTGGGACATATCGCCGACCTGGTCCTGAAGCAGTTGTATCTGCACGGAACTCTGCTGGGTGGCGATATTGCCCGGGCGACGCGGTTGCCGTTCTCGATCGTCGATGAAGCATTACGAGCCTTGCGGGATCAGAAGTGCATCGAAGTCGCTTCCGGTGACCTTGTCGGGCGAGTGTCTTATCGATTCGCCCTGACTGAATTAGGCCGGGCACGAGCTCGCGAGTTGTTCGAACATTGTCGCTACGTCGGGCCCGCTCCCGTGCCGCTGGAACAGTACGTCGAGCAATGCCAGTTGCAGCATGTGACCGGGGCGTCTTGTACGATGGCGGGGTTGCAAGCCACCTTTCGCGACAGCGTCATCCGGTCTTCGCTGCTGGAAGAACTTGGTCCGGCGGTCTGCAGCGGGACTTCCATTTTCGTACACGGTCCGGCGGGCAACGGCAAGACGCTGATCTCGAAGGGCCTGGGGCGATTCCTGAATACGCAGGGGGGCGAGATCTATGTTCCCTACGCGATTCAGGCCGAAAGCAGCATCATCACGCTGTTTGATCCGGGAATTCATCGCACGACCGACGACTTGCCGACACCACGTGCCGAAGGATCGGCCGAGATCCCTTCTTACGTCGTCCCTGAGGGACATTTTGATACTCGCTGGCGCCGCATTCGCCGGCCAGTAGTCGCCACCGGCGGTGAACTGACGCTGGAGATGCTGGAACTGCAGTACAACGAAAGCGGCAACTTCTACAATGCTCCGTTGCATATCAAAGCGAACGGCGGAGTCTTTCTGATCGATGACTTTGGGCGACAATTGGTTCGCCCGAGAGATCTGCTCAATCGCTGGATCGTGCCGCTGGAGGAACGGGTCGATTACCTGACGCTGACGACGGGCCGCAAGTTCATGGTACCGTTCGAACAGTTGATCATCTTCTCGACGAATCTGGATCCGCGGGAACTGGTGGACGACGCCTTTCTGCGCCGCATTCGGCACAAGGTGAAGATCGAATCGCCAGACCGAGAGATGTTTACCGAGATCTTTGAACTGACCTGCCTGCAGCAGCAGTTGGAGTTCAACCCGGAAGTCGTCGAGTTGCTGTTTCGCAAATACTACTGCCAGGGACGAACCCCGC
>CBIHQO010000416.1:0-6194 GCA_966211735.1 uncultured Schlesneria sp. | reverse complement strand
GTGCCATTTTGTTGGGCAAGCGACTTGGGTTCGGCCAGGAACCGATGCCTCCGCATAATTTGACATACACCTGCATCGGTGCCGCTTTGCTCTGGGTTGGTTGGTTCGGGTTTAACGCGGGGAGCGCAATGTCATCCACGGCACTCACCGCCAATGCGTTCGTCGCAACCCACATGTCGGCTGCCGCCGGAACGGTCACCTGGGCGGGGATCGAGTGGTTGAAGCGAGGCAAGGCCAGCATTTTGGGAGCGTGCTCCGGTGCGGTGGCGGGTCTGGTCGGCGTTACTCCCGCGAGCGGATCCTGCACGCCGTTGGCAGGGATTGCGATTGGTTTCCTGGCCGGTATCCTCTGCTTCTACTTCTGCACGACGGTGAAAAACAAATTTGGTTACGATGACTCGCTGGACGCGTTCGGCGTTCACGGAGTGGGTGGGACGCTGGGTGCCCTGCTGACCGGTGTGTTTGCGTCCAAAGCCGTCACGAATGACGCTGGGAAGTACGGGTTGTTGGAGGGGAACGCTCATCAATTGGTGGCTCAGGCAGTTGGTGCGGTGGCCGCGATCGGTTTGGCGATTGTGGGAACGATCATCCTGCTGAAAATTGTCGACGCGATCGTGGGATTGCGAGTCAATCAGGCAGGTGAATTGCAAGGCTTGGATATCGATCAACACGGCGAAGAAGGCTACATCTTCCACTAAACGTGCGGGTCGATCTGAAAAGGGGACGCGAGGGAATTCGTCCTGCGAAGGTTGGGAATCAGCCGCAGTCTGGCGGAGTCACAGACTGCAGCGCGGTCGGGTCGGCCTTCAAACGCCGACATGGTATCGGGATAAACGCATCCGGCGATTTGCTCGCCACTCCCACAAGGCAAAAGGTGACTCGTGAAGAAAATCGAAGCGGTGGTCCGGCATTTCAAGTTGGAAGAAGTCAAAGAGGCTTTGATTGAAGCCGGCGTGCAAGGCATGACGGTGACTGAAGTTCGCGGCTTCGGGCGTCAAAAGGGGCATAAGGAACAATACCGGGGTGCAGAATACTCGGTCGATTTCCTGCCCAAGGTGAAGCTCGAAGTGATCGTCGCTGAAGATCAGGCCAAGCCTGTGATTGAAGCCATCGTGCGAACGGCGCGCACCGGCCAGATCGGCGACGGGAAGATCTTTGTCACGGACCTTGCCGAAACCGTCCGAATTCGAACGGGTGAAAGCGGAACAGAAGCAATCTGACCGGCAACTACTGTTCGGAACATGCGGTCAGGCTGTTGAATCGCTTCAGCGTGCGAACAACCGCCGATTGAATCACCGCGCTCCGTAACGATCTCGATAACCGTCAAGAACTCCAGAAAGGAACGACAACGTGAAGAAAGTGGAAGCCGTGATCCGGCACTACAAGCTGGAAGAAGTGAAGAATGCTCTGACGCAGGCAGGCATCCAGGGGATGACCGTCAGCGAAGTCCGTGGCTTTGGTCGCCAGCGTGGCCATAAGGAAACTTATCGCGGTGCAGAATACACCGTCGATTTCCTCCCTAAGGTGAAGTTGGAAGTTGTCGTGGCTGACGATGAAGTCGCCAATGCCATTCAGACAATTTCGAACGTGGCACGGACCGGTCAGATCGGTGACGGAAAGATCTTCGTCACAAATCTGGCTGATGTCGTTCGCATCCGTACCGGGGAAACGGGCCCGGGGGCAATCTGACATGCAGGAATCGACAACAGATCGATGCGCCTTGCGACGGTTCGCGCGGCGCTCGGTTCTGTTGGGATGCTCCGATTTCCGTTTCTTTGCAGAAGAGGATTGGGGCATTCGTCACCTCAGGAGTGCGGGTCTGCCCGGAATACGGATGTCTTTCAGATATGCTATTCGCCTTCAAGGACAAGCTAGTGCGGGTCGCACTTCCGTGTGGCGTCGAAACATAGGTTAGACGCTGCAGTTTGTTGCCCGCAGGACGCCATACTTAAAGGGGATCCGCTCTAATGGTGGAAGCTGTTGTCCGCGATGCGAAAAGTGCGCTGCCCATGGTGCCCAATCTTGCGGCCGGTGCTGATCGAATTGCGCAACTGAAAAGTCGTCTCGACGAGATCCGTCGACGGGTTCGTGAACGCTTCGAGCACGGCGGATCGGCCGTGCATACGACCGCACTTCAATCAGAACTGTTTGACGAATTCGTCATCGCGGTGCTGCTCTCGCATCTTCAATCGCTGAGCGAGGCTTCTCGCCTGGCCATCCAGACGCAGACTGCGCTGCTGGCGGTTGGCGGCAGTGGCCGCGCCGAGATGTGTCCGTACTCGGACGTGGATCTGCTCTTTTTGTATTCGCCTGTCGTCGAAAAGATCTATCAACCCTTTGCCGCACAAGTGCAGCGTGACCTCTGGGATTGTGGCCTGAAAGTTGGAGCCAGCGCCCGCACCCTGGCCGATTCGATTCAATGGGCCAAGCAGGAGCCGCAGTTTGCCACGGCGCTTGTCGACGCTCGTTACTTGTGGGGTTCGCAGCCATTCACCGAGCAACTCCAGTCTCAATTTCGCCGCCACGTTGTGAAGTCGCGCCGTCTGCAGTTTATCGCGGACGCAGTGGCGTCGCGTGATAAAGAGCGAGCCGACTATGGCGCGACCACACAGCAGCTTGAGCCGGATCTGAAACGATCGCTGGGAGGACTGCGCGATCTGCACCTCATCCGTTGGATCGGCTTTGCCACCTATGGGGCAGTCGACATCGATTCGTTGCGGCTGAATTCTGCAATCACGATGGAAGAATCGCGTCGGCTGGTTCACGCCCACGAGTTTCTCACGGGGCTGCGAATCGATCTGCATCTCGCCGCTGGCAAAGAGCAGGATGTGCTCACGCGCGAAGATCAATTGCGCATCGCCAAGAAGCGAAATATTCTGGCCTTCGGTGCTCAATTGCCCGTCGAACGCTTTATGCAGGAGTATTTCCAGCATAGCAGTGCCGTCGCCGAGATCGCGCGGCGATTCGTCAGCCGCAGTAGACGTTCGCCACTGGTGGAACGCATTCTGCGGTTTGTGATGTCATATCGCATCGACAATATCTACTACATCGGCCCCGACTACGTCGATATCGCCCGGCGTCATCGTGTTGCGGCGCTCTCTTCTCTCGATGGCATCTTAAAGTTGTTCATGACGGCGGCGCGCTATCACGTCACCGTCGCGCCTCATTTGCTGGAAATGATCAAAGCCCAGTCGCTTCGTCCCCCGACGCAACTGTCCGCCGAGGCGGCTCATTCGTTCCTGGCATTGCTGCGGACGACGGGAAAGCTGGGAGTCGCCCTACGCGGGCTATATGAGACAGGTGTCCTGGAGGCGGTGCTCCCGTGCTGGCAGCATATTCGCTGCCTGTTGCAGTTCAATCAGTATCATCATTTCACGGTCGATGAACACACTCTGCGAGCCATCGAAGCGGCCGAAGGCTTTTTGGATGATCCCGGGGCCCTCGGACAGGCCTATCGTGAGATTCACCATAAAGAGCTGCTGCATCTGGCCCTATTGCTGCATGACGCCGGCAAGGGCTTTGAAGAAGATCACAGTGAACTTGGCCGGCGTCTGGCCGAAGAAGCATCGACCCGTCTGGGCTTGCCAGATCACCAGCGTGACCTGGTGATGTTTCTCGTCCATCGTCACTTGAAGATGGCAGACCTGGCATTACGCCGCGACATCGGCGATCGAGCCCTGCTGCTGAAATTCAGCCATGAAGTCGGCAGCCCGGATGCGTTGCGAATGCTCTTTATCCTGACGGCATCCGATATCACTGCCGTCGGGCCCAATACCTGGAACGAATGGAAGGCGGAACTGCTGACGACGCTCTACGAGCGGACGATGTTATGGCTGAGCGGCAAGAGTCACCTGTTCGATGAATCGACTCGGCTGCGCCAGATCGAACAACAGGTGGTTGACCTTTGTCTCACGTCGACTACCAATGAAGAGCGCGACAGTGCGGAAGCGAAAGAATGGCAGAAGCGAGTCGAGCTGAGCCCCAGCCACTATCTCTTGGAAACTCCGCCAGTCCGGATTGCCGCCGATATGCGAGTTATTCGTGCTCGACGACCCGATGAGATCCACGTTGAGGCTGAATATGATGCTGAAACGGGTACTGTCGAGTATCGGATGATTGCGGCCGAATCTGTGGCGAGTGGTTGCTTTCACAAGCTCGCGGGCGTCCTCGCCGCGAAACGGATGGAGATTCTGACCGCGACGATTTGCACGACGCAGGATGGGATCATCATCGATGCGCTGCGCGTGCGAGATGCCGATCATGCCGGCGAGATCCCCGATTTTCGTACCGAAGAAGTCGCGGCCGCGATTCGGAAAGTGCTGCGCGGTGAGACCGATGTCCAGACATTGTTGAAGTCGCGCGGCCGTTTTGCGGTCAAGGCGGCGCAGGGACCGGTCTCGGATCTGCCATTGCGAGTCGTCATCGATAATGAAACCTCGGATCGTTACACGGTGATCGATGTCTTCGCGCATGACCGCCCGGGATTGTTGTATGAGATCACGCGATCCCTGTTCGTGCTGCAACTCAGCGTGGCGCTCGCGAAGATCGCGACTCACTTCGATCAGGTACTGGACGTGTTCTTTGTGACCGATTCCGACGGCCACAAAATTGACGACGGGGAACGCTTGAAAGCAATCCGCCAGCATTTGATGAACGACCTGACGATCTTCGAGAAGTCGGCACTCAGCGAACAGTCTGCCTAATATCGTCATGCGATCAGCGCGAGTACTTCGCTGGATTGATGGATCTGAAACAACCCTCTCATCGATCGATGATGATTCCTGAGTTGGATCAAACACGCGTTGAACAACCTGTGATCAGGCTAAAGCCTCTACTTGACCCTTTCGAAATCGTGGCGAAGGATACGCGCTGATGCACGATATCGTCAGCCGCCCGTCTGTAATGAATGAGGAATGTCTGCGAGAGATGCCGATCAACAACCTGAAGAGGGCATGTGGAAGGTTGTCACATCGTGGCGAGGTCGTTATAGTCGGCCCGTCCTCATTGGTTGCATCGGTCTCATGGTCACACGGAGGTGGGCTATGTCGCTCCACGAAATCGAACTCACTGTTGGCGACGTTCTGCAAATCGGTGAATTTACCGTCACGGTGATCGACCTTGAAAACGGCGAAGTAACCTTCCGCATTCAAGAACCCGTGTTGGACGAAGAAGCCACTGACGGCGCAACCTCCCCCCGCCCTCGATGATGGCGGTTGCCTTGTTCGGCAGATCTGGATCTGCGTCCCGTTATCGAAGCAATCTGTCACGTCATCAAATTGATGTGGCGGCAATGGCTTCGGATCGTGTCGCAAATATCGGCCACAGCTTGTAGAGATTCGTGATCTCCAGCACTTCGCGGCAATGGTCTTGAAGTCCGCTGATCGCAAACTTGGCGTCCGATTGCGTGTTCAGCTCTCTCCAGACCTTAAACAGCACTTCGATAAACGACGAGCCAAAGAACTCGGTCGCGGCCATGTCGAGCACCAGCCGCGGCGGACGGGCCGTCTCGGCAACTCCAATCAGCTGAGTTTGAATGGCTTCCAAGCCAATTTCACTCAAGTGGCGCTGCCCGGATCCGAATGTCACCACCGTGACATTACCCTCTTTGACGACACTCAACGGCCCGGAGTTAGTCATCGATTTTACCTGTAATTAGGCTGTAATGGGGGAGCATGGAACGATGTGGTCGAAGAACATCACGACAGGCGGTTGCCAATCTTAGCATATCCATCGACGCTCGTCCCGCCCGGTGACAGCGACTTTATCCAGTCGCTCTTCACGTCATTCCCGCGCAGGTGGCAATCCAGAACTTCGTGCGACGGCCTCGACGCAGGAACGACGAACCCCGCCCCCGCGACAGGGAGTGTCAAGGTTCGCTGTCTTGCAGTTGGGATGCAGTAATCAGTTTTTCGGAGCCTCCTGGAGTTCTACCGTCATCGAAACTCGCTTCTGCCCGCGTTCGACCACTACCGCGATTTTTTCGAACGGCTTGTGGCCGTCCAATGACTTGGCAAGGTCATTCGACGAGCGGATCGCCCGCCCGCCCACTTCGACGATCACATCCCCCAGATGAATATTTCCATCGTCATCGATCGTCGTTGACTTCATCCCGGCCGCAGCGGCACCGCCGTGTTTGTTAACTCTTTTTGTAACAGCCCCCCGGCGCACACCCCAATGTATGGGCAAACAATATT
>CBIHQO010000415.1:0-6194 GCA_966211735.1 uncultured Schlesneria sp. | reverse complement strand
TGAAAAACCTTCGCTCGGCTTCCGATTCAGATTTCTGATCGCCTCGAACTCAGTCTCACCCGGCATCAAACGCGTATACATGTAGCCCCATTCCTCCTTGGGGAGCTTCAGTTTCCAGGCGTTGGTCCCCAGCACGACATGGACCGCGCCGTCAGCACCAACGGCCAGGTCCCAGGTAATGAACTCCAACCCGGGTTTTCGAGACGCCACGTCCACCAGCGGGATCGGGCGACTCAGAGTCTTCCCGTCATCGGTCGAGCGAACGTACTGCGGTCCCTCCGCCGTGTCGAACACCAGATGGATCGTTCCCTTGCCGTCGGTCTTGGCCGCCATCGGCTTCCCGCCGCCGGGCACAGCCACCGTGGTCACCTTCCCCGCCGCCTGCAGGGACTGACAACTCAGCGTCACGCCAACGGCCAACACTATTGTCCACAACCAGCGACTGGCAGTACTCGAAAGCATGAGCTCTCCTCCCGTGAAAAGACGGCGCTTCTAAGTCAGCCAATGATCGTCGTCGATGCAGCATCGCCGACGCAAGCCAGGACATGCTCTGGTCTCAAAAAAGGAAGGGAGCTGGAACGCCATGCTCCAACTCCCTTCATCCAATTCAACACTTGTCTTGATCAATCAGTGGATCAGACGCTTTTCTTAACCTGTTGCTTGGCGGCATCCACCACGGCTTCGACGGTGAATCCAAATTTCTTCAGCAGGTCCTTCAGTGGGGCAGACGCACCAAACGAATGCATCCCGATCGAAGCTCCCGTCAGACCCACATAACGTTCCCAGCCGAAGGTGATGCCCATTTCGACGGAAACGCGAGCTGTCACCGACAACGGCATCACGCTCTCGCGATACTCAGGATGCTTCTTGCAGTAGTGTTCGAAGATTTCGAACGACGGAACGCTGATCACGCGAGCCTGAATCCCGCTCGTGGCCAGTTGTTCCTGAGCCTGTAGCAGCAGCGACACTTCACTGCCCGACCCCATCAGCAGCACGTCTGGCTTGCCGTTGTGAGCGTCAGACAAAACATAGGCCCCGCGTGTCAGACCGTCTGCCGCGCCGTACTTCTGCCGATCAACCGTCGGCAATGCTTGACGCGTCAGGATCAGGGCGACCGGCTCTCGCTTCTGCTGCATGGCAAACTTCCATGCTTCCACCACTTCGTTTCCGTCCGCGGGTCGCAGCGTGACCAGACCTGGAATGGCTCGCAGCGCCGTCAAATGCTCAACCGGCTGATGAGTCGGACCGTCTTCGCCGACCCCGATCGAGTCATGCGTGAAAACGTAGATGACCGGCAGTTCCATGATCGCGGCCAGACGAATGGCTGGACGCAGATAGTCACTGAAGACCAGGAATGTGCCGCCGTACGGTCGGACCTTGGAAACGGACATCCCATTCAGAATGGCACCCATCGCATGTTCGCGAACACCAAAGTGCATGTTGCGACCACCAAAGGTCTGGGCTTGCATGTCCCCGGCACCGGCAAACGTTAACCGCGTCTTATTCGACGGAGCCAGGTCCGCTGAACCGCCGACCAGCCACGGCACATTCTGGGCGAGAACATTCAGAACTTGACCACCAGTCTCACGCGTGGCCTTCCCCTTGGGATCCGCAGCATAGACGGGCAGGTTCTTGTCCCAGCCTTCAGGCAACTCGCGACGCTGCATCAGTTCGATCTGCTTCGCTTCCGCGGGGAACGCCGCCTTGTACTTGCCGAACTCGGCCGTCCAGTTCTGATGCAGATCTTTCCCGCGTTTTCCAATCCCACCGGCAAAGTGCTGATACACGCCGTCGGGAACGAGGAACTTCGAGTCTTCCGGCCAACCATAGCCGCGCTTGGTCAGCTTAATTTCTTCGACACCCAATGGCTCGCCATGGGCGCTGGCGGTGTCCTGCTTGTTCGGCGAACCCCACGCGATGTGGCTTTCGACAATAATCAGCGTGGGGCGATCAACAGACTTCTTCTTGAATTGAGCGAATGCCTGATCCAACTGGTTCGCATCGCTGACTCGCAGAACATTCCAGCCGTACCCGGTGAATCGCGTGCCAACGTCTTCGCTGAACGCCAGATCGGTGCCCCCTTCGATCGTGATCCGGTTGCTGTCGTAAATCCAGCACAGGTGTCGCAGCTTCAAGTGACCTGCCAACGATGCGGACTCAGCCGAGATCCCCTCCATCAGGCAGCCATCGCCGCAAATCGCGTAAATGTCATAGTCGATCACGTCGTGACCAGGACGATTGTAGTTGGAAGCCAGCCACTCGCGAGCAATCGCCATCCCGACACTGTTGGCCAGGCCCTGGCCGAGCGGTCCGGTGGTCGTTTCAATCCCGCTGGTCCAGCGATATTCCGGGTGGCCAGGACACTTGCTGTCGAGTTGTCGGAACCGCTTGATATCGTCGAGCGGCACCGCGGCACTATCCAGGATCTTGTATTCGTCACTGACCGCCTTCGTCTCCGTCAGATGCAGTAGCGAATACAGCAGCATCGAAGCATGGCCGGCCGACAGCACGAATCGGTCACGATTGGTCCAGGTCGGATCGCTGGGGTCATATCGCAGATATTTCTGCCACAGCACATAGGCGGTCGGTGCGATACCCATCGGGGAACCGGGATGTCCCGAATCCGCCGCTTGGACAGCATCCATGCTCAGCGTACGAATTGTGTTGATCGCCAGACTCTCGATCGAGCCCACAGGATTCGACATGACTCTTCCTCAAATTCTTTCCAGATACCGCGGCCGCCCGACCGCGCTGATTCAAAAACGTCCGATCTCAGTTCGACAACTTAGCTTTGCACACATCCGAATCGCCGGTGATCCTTACTGCCACCTGACTTATCATTGATGCTTTTTGACTCATCGTACCAGCGTTGGGCTTTGACATCGCCCAGCGCCGCAAAGCTTAAGGCCAATCCTTCCGGCGCTCAAGGATAACAGTCCCGAAGATGTCTCCCCCCGACCTGGCATCCATTCCGGTAAGGTGGAACGATCAGCGAAGGTTTTCCAAAGAGTCCGCCCCCTGCAATTTGCGACCTCCACGAGATTTGAACATTACGACCTTTGCTGAAGTCGCCGATCGCTTTGATGTAACTCCATTCCAGCAAGCATTCTTCGGAAACTGGCCACCTTACGGTTCCGATTACGCCGGATGGAACGAAACGAAGGGTCACGCGTAAAGTCCGAGTTGTGAGTGGTGTGACTTGACGGACAGATCGTTTATGCATGGCATTCCGAGTTGGCCGATGTGAACGAAGACGCGGGCAATAATCCGACGCATGGACGGGCGTCGGCAAACGAAAGCGATTCACGGAAGGTGGCGACAATATGATCAGGCGATGGCTCCTTTGCCTCACCGTGCTGTTGAGCGGCTTCAACAGACTTAATGGATATGCTGCTGAAGAGATCCCTCTGCCAAGCCCAGATGCCCAGGCAGAGACGGCCGTCAAGGGTGGCATCACCCTTGAAGAGCTGATCATGCTGGCGGAGTCCAACAGCCCCACGCTGCGACAAGCGGCTGCGGCAGTGGAAGCTGCCCGAGGCAACGCTGTTCAGGTCGGCTTGTATCCAAACCCCTCTTTGATCGGCGGGGCCAACCAGATCGTTGGCAACCAAAGCCAGTACTACGCCGCCTTAAGCCAGGAAATCGTCACCAAGCACAAGCTGCAGTTAAACCGCGCCGCCGCGACACAGGCCGCTTTGCAGGCGGAACAGGAATTCGTCCTGACGCGCTTCCAACTGCTGACCAATGTTCGACAGGGATACATGATGGCGCTGGCCGCCCAGCGCCGTAACGAAGTACTGATCCGGCTGGTCGAGATCGCCACGAAATCAATGCAGGCCGCCGAACGCCTGCAGCAGGCCGGCGAAGGGACGCGAACCGATACGCTGCTCTTTGAAATTGAAGTGGAAAAGGCGGAAGTGGCCGTCGAGAATTCGGAAGCCAAAATGAAAGCCACACGGCGCCAACTCGCCGCCATCATCGGCATCCGCGATATGGATATCGGCAGAATTAATGGCAACCTTCTGGAGTCACTGGATCACATCGCTCAGCAGGTTCTGCTGGACGGCTACGTTCCCTTCAACGCCAGCGTCCAGATCGCCCAGTTGGAAATCGAACGATCAAAGTACCTGATTCGCCGAGCGGAAGTGGAGCCATTCCCGAACGTCACGGTGTATGCCGGTTATCAACGTCAGATTGAACCCGCGCTGCATAACATGGGCTTGCTCACGCTCTCCCTCCCTGTCCCGTTGTGGAACCAGAACCAGGGTAACATCAGCAGCGCGTACGCCAACCTGTCAAAAGCCTATGCCGACGTCGATACCGTTCAGAACACAATTTCGAAGCAGATGGCGGATGCCGGCGGACGCTACCGCATCTCCGATCAGCAGGCTCAACGCTTCGAACGAAAAATTGTGCCCAAGGCCCGCGAAGGCGTGAAGATCATCCAGGAAGGCTTCTCCCAAGGTCAGTTCGACTTCCTGCGCCTGCTCCAGGCTCAACGGATTCTCGTCGAATCCAACCTGGGCTTCATCGATGCCCTGGAAGTTCGCTGGGGCGCAGCCGCCGAAATGGCCGGCCTCGCCCAGATCGAACAGTTCCCCTGATCGGCAAGATCGACTAGCAGGGGGCGGGCAGTCTTCGGGTGCCAACGCGTGATTCAACAGTAGGGCGTGTGTAGTCTTCGAAACACGCCATCTGCCTCAAGCAACATCGGGCCACGTCATTCGAACCGGATGGTGTTAGAAGTCCCCACCGATTTGCTCCCCGCCATCCCGAGTCACCAGCGCATCCACCACTTGCGGGCTGATATTCACAGAGATGAAGCGAACAGAGCCGTCAGTGAGCAACACATGAGCCCCCCCGGTATGTTTGCTGCTGATTCCATTGGGATTGCCAACGGCGCCGACGGAATTCTCGTCGATATCCTGCGGCTTCATCCACGGGATATTCAGGCTGCACGCTTCCACGACCATCAACGTATTTGACGTTCCATCCGGGATCTCACGCATGGGAACACATTTCCCTGCGCCCAGGACGGTGTGGTCACCCGCGATTGTCGCGTAACACGTATTGGTCGAACCAGGCGCGGTGTTGTACGAAGGGCAGAGATAAGTCCGCGGCGCTGGTGCCAACAAAGCCGAGTTTGAAGAACCATCCCAGGTATCGCTGAAGTTGTATCTGTTGAAGCGTGACGCTTCGTCCATATAGGGCAGGATCGACACGCGCCAGCTCAATTTTGGATTCCCCTGTTGATCATTCAAATGCGCCGCCGGGAATAGCTGATAGGTGTCATGATAGTTGTGCAAGGCCAGACCAATCTGCTTGAGATTGTTCTTGCACTGAGTCCGGCGAGCCGCTTCACGAGCTTGCTGAACCGCAGGCAGCAGCAGCGCCAGCAGGATCCCACCGCAAACGAACATGATCCCGAACACGGCGACCAGCACAATGATGATCACGGAACTGTTCGAATTCTTCGATTTACCTTTGCGGTTCTTCGAACTTTCCTTGCTTGGAGCGCCACCATCCAAGCTCTCCCCGCAGTGAGGACATTCGGTTTCATTTGTAGAAACACGTTCGTCGCAGCTAGGACAACGGGCCATGGGTCGTTCCTGAGATGTGAATGAAGAGTGACTGCATCGGCAATTCGAATCAAAACACCCACACATGTCAAATCACGGTCTACTTTGAGGCACCTCAAACAACTCCAGGCGAGCCGCACTGCGTTAGCACGCGGACCGATTGACACAGGAGTCTGAAACGAACGTGCCGACCTGATTTCCCCTCACTGCAATCACTCAACAGCGAAGAGTCCGCATGCTGACGCAGCGCGGCTCCCCAAAAGACTTCGACACACGAATTGTGTCGCTTACTCGAATCGTCATCAGTCCGTCAGGGGTGACCGACAATAGTCCTCCGTTTCAACGGTAGGCTAGTTCTGCCTTCGATCTTGTCTTCCCAATTTTCAATTTGCATTTTGCAATTCGCAATTTGCAATGGTGTTCCTGCCTACCCGATTCGCCTACCACCGGAGCAATCCTCTTCGCCGGGGTGCCACGGTGTTGAAGCCCTCGACAAAGCCCTGTCTGCGAACACACATCACCGAGCGCGCGTCAATCCCAACCAAGCAATTCCGCCCAAATCACCGCGTTGTTCTCGCTGATATCTTTCTCGAATCATTTCCCAAAGAACACAAA
>CBIHQO010000414.1:0-6208 GCA_966211735.1 uncultured Schlesneria sp. | reverse complement strand
CAGCGGCGGCGCCAGTCGGATCAGCGGCATCAGCAACACCAGCAACGGAATGATCATCAGCTTCATGCGATCGACCAGCGACGCCAACCAGAACGGCAAGACGCGTTGCAGAACCGGCGGGCCGAACTTGAAGAAGTGTTCAGCATCCTCATTCAGCGGCAAATCCAGGAACGATGTCGAAGGAAACTCATTGCCGTTACTCAACAGGTCACCGCCGCGATGCACCTTCGTTGCGACTTTCAACAGCAACGGAATCAGGGCCGGGTGCAGTGAGTCATGCATCACCAGCGTTGCCGCGGGAGCCATCAGCGTGGTGTCGCGCGCCGGGATGTTGTTCTTCAAGTCGAACAGGCCCGCGTGAATCTTCACCACTGACAGAAATCGGAATCGTCGCAGATAGGCATCCGTCTGAGCCAACTGGGCCAGTTTGATTTCGGGATCTTTGGCTAGCATCTGAATGTAGGCGGCATCCATTCCGGCGACAAAGAAGGCCGCGTCGATCTCGCCACTGTGCAAGGCCGTGGCGGCGTCGTTACCCGAGATCGGTAAGAACTCCGCTTCCGAGTCTCCCAGTTCATTCGCTAGCAGCAGTTGTTGAGCGATCGCCCGCGTGCCGCTCCCTTCCGGCCCGATCGCGATTTTCTTCCCGGCGAGCTGTGGCAGTCGGTCGATCGTTTCCGCGCCGCGATAAAAGATCCACAGCGGTTCGCGATACAGGCTGCACAACGACTGCAGTTTCTCGCAATGGGCCGGATCGGCGATGCCACTTTGGACCATCGCGATATAAACATCGGAATCTTCGTCGTTCAGCAGCTTCAGATTCTCGACCGAACCCTTCGTCGGCCGGACTTCGAGCGTGATCCCCTCCTGCTTCAGCAATTGGGCATATTGCTGCGCATAACGGTAGTAGGCCCCCTCTTTGCTTCCCGTCGCAATCACCAGCTTGCGAGGAGGCGGTGCTTCGACCAGCAGCACAAACGCCAGGACCAGGCCGGCAATGGTCACTGTCGCGAGTAGCAGCCAACTCCAGAAATTCGAACCACCACTCGATTGCGAAGCCACGATTTCATCCTCCCTGATGATCCACCCCGACCGCCGACACTGACATCAACCCGGCGGCAGTCCAAGCGAGAAGTGTATCTATAAAGTGACCGCTTCGGAACACCGGCTGACTCCAGCCACGTGAACCGAAACGCCTGCCGCGGTGTCCGTCTCCCCGGCGAACCGGAAGACACTCGCTCATCGCTTAGGTGGTAAAGCCACGGTCTCGTAATCGCTGGCGGCTCAATACAAAAACCCCGGAAACAAATAATGTCTCGGGGTTTTTCTTTGCTCTCCGATTCTGAAATGCTCCGAAATACCGACTTCTACGGGGTCCTCAGTTGTCGTCGACAACCGCTAAGCCAACCAGCCGTGTTTCTCTAAGACGTCCCATGCAAGCCGAATGTGTGACTCCGAAAACATCCGCTTACGAGGATTCCAGTCGTACACACGAGCGATCGCCTCTTCTGCATCCGAAGACTGTTCCTTCGACGCTACCCAATGAACCGTTGCTAGCAACTCCATTCCGTAGGGTGTCTCGAAACCAGATATCAAATCCACAACGCGATCGACGTGGGACTTAGTCGTTTCGCGACTACGGAGCAGTTTATCCGCACGACCGATGGCGTCGTGATTTAGCTCAATCTGTTTCTCTGGATCGTCCTCAGCGTCGCCATAACCTGTAATGAAATAACCATCAATTCGTAACAGCATGTGCCGTAGATTCTCTGCGTATGGGCCGTATGTGGCTTTCGCGTAACGCAGGCTCAGATCTTCACCGGCCTCCTGCATGAAGTACATCAGTTTGTGCAATTCCAGCAGCGTGACAAATGGATCCATTACAGCTGCCAGATACTGCCTTGCAAGAACCAGTAGAGTTGCAGGGCCGTTCGTCATATTCGGCGCTTTGTGATGCTTCACCATTGTGGCCGCGGGTGGTGCGCCTACCGGCTCGTACAGATAAACAGTCACGTCTGGAAGCTCACGAAAAGCGGACACGATCAACGGCTTGACCTCAGCCCAATTCAATCCACCTAAGCCGCATCCCAATGGCGGGATGGCAACGGACTGTATATCCCGCGACTTAATCTCGGCGACAAGTGAGGTAAGCCCAGAACGGATGTCTTCGATGCGGCTGTGACCCTTCCAATGGCGTTTCGTTGGAAAATTGATCACATAGTGCGGATTCTGCAAAGTGCTCAAATCGAACACGAACATTTTGCCGGGCTGCACTTCTTCACGAGTGCAGGCAATCTTGTATGCGTCGAAGTTGTTAGGAAATTCATTGCGAAACTGAAGCGCGACACCTCTTCCCATGACGCCAACACAGTTGACCGTGTTGACCAGGGCTTCCGCGTCCGACTTTAGAATGTCGCCTCGTGCTATCTCAATCATCACGCTCGTACCTTTGGTCCTAGTAGTACCAATTGGGTTCAATTTTGAGTAGTGGTGTGTGAGCCGAACCCTCAAGGATCTTCTCAACCCTATCGTGGATCTTGCAGTTGATCACCCCAATCTTCTCAACTAATGCCCATGGGAAGCCTTGATGGATGAGGAATTCTGCTTGCTGTCCTTCCCTTACGGGCGGTGAGCGAAAGTCTGTGGCCCGGACAGCATCCCAGTTGATTTGATCGAGATGTTCGACGCGTCCGAAAAAATCGCAATACCGTGCGCCGGCATTTGATTTGGTAAATGCCCACTGCACATCTTCAGTATCGGCTCATGCGATGGTGTCGTGCAGATCTGCTTGCAGGTGAATAATTGGCTCTTGTCCTTCAGAGTAATCGAGATCTGGATGATTGCCCTGATGCAATATGTACAGCATGATGGATCGTGGGCAGAAATAAAAAGGAACGTACTCACCTACCTTTGTCCCTGAGTGGCAACTCACCACAAGTTCCTCAAGACGCCGTTGCTTAATTGTCGACATTCCAACGATTTTTGTTTCCAGCTTCTGAGTGATCCGTTGTGCATCGGACCACAATGCACCTTCTTCGATGATTCGTTGTAGATTGGAGGCATGAGTGATGTGAAATATCTTGGGCCGAGCCGGGATTCCTGTCATTCTTCGGCCTCTGATCGCAATTGAGCATGCACTGACGTCGTGAGTGCATTGAACCAGTGGGAAGAATAACGCGGCGAGAGAATAAAATCTGTATTGACGCTGCTGCCGATATTATTGCTATTTGTCGAGATGAGTCGAGATCGGTGTCATCCAAGAAGTGCATCTCGTCGGAGGAGATGCTGTTCTCCGACGATATACGAACCCTCTCCGAAGGTACCCCCCCATGCCACAGCTCATCGAATACGAGCAAAGTACTGGCCTCGTGCGCGAGGTCTATGACGACATCCGTGCCACTCGCAAAACCGACGACATCAATAACTTTTGGAAGGTCATCGCCAACCATCCGCCAACTTTGCAGCGGACCTGGTCGACGCTGAAAGAAGTGATGGGCGGGCCGGGAGAACTGGACCCGCTCGTTCGGGAACTGATTTACGTCGCCGTCAGCGTGAGCAATGGTTGTGAGTACTGCATCGCCTCTCACAAAGCGGCCGCCGTCAACAAAGGGATGTCCGATGCGATGTTCGGCGAACTGATGAGTATCGTCGGTGTCGCCAACATGACCAATCGTCTGGCCAATGGCTTTCAGGTCCCGGTCGATGAGAAGTTCAAAGCGGCGAAGCCCGGCTGACAAACGTGGCGGTCGCGCGGGTCAGGATTCTGGTCTGCCCTTAAGTAGCCTTCTCGCTCCGCGAGAAGTAGGCCGATGAACGCGACGCCGTGATCGCCATTTCATTCCGGTGCGTGAGGAGCGCGGATTCGCAGTTGGCACACTTCTCGCGGAGCGAGAAGGCTACTTGCCTTATGGCTTCGCGCGCTCGATCTTTGCGGCTTTGCGTTCACGACTGGCCGTCTCGGACCATAGTTGCTCGGACAGGCGTTCAAACACCTGGGGTCGGACGTCTTCCAGGCTCAAGTCACCGGGGATGCGCTCAGTGACCTGGATCAAATGGACACCAAATGCCGACACGACCGGCTCGCTGATGTCATTCACTTTCAAAGCGAATGCGGCTTTGGTCACTGGGGTCGGTAGCTTGCCGCGAGGTCCGAACAGGCCCACGTCACCCCCCTGTTCCTTCGATGGCGACTCGGAATACATCTTCGCCGCCTCTTCGAACTTGATCTTGCCGGCCGTGATTTGTGAACGCAGTTCCTTCAAACGGTTCGTCTTCGCCGTGACATCGGCTTCAGTCGGATTAGGGGGAAGCTTCAGGAAAATCTGTCGAGCCCGCAGTTGGGTCCCGTCCAATTCCGCGCGATGCTGTTCGAAGTACTCTTTGGTTTGCGGCAGCGTGATCGTTTGTCGCGTGTAAGCCTGCCACGCCAGCGGCAACCCCAATTCGGCCTTCATCCGTTCCGGGGTGTAGCCCAGTTTAGGGAGCAAGACGGCCGGGTCGTCGCCATGTTTCTTGATGGCGTCTTCGGCATATTGAATCTGATAGGCCAAGTCATCGGCCGGGACGGCGATCTTGCGTCGAGCCAGAAACTCGCGGACCAGTTGGCGATCGATCAGTTCGTCGATCAGTTGCGGTTCTCGCGCCGCGCGATCAGCTGGCTTGATCTGTCTGGTGGTCGCGATGAACTCGACATCACCCGCCGTGATCGTGATGCCATTGACAGTGACGACAACTTTGGACGCGTCTTCGTTCTGCTGCAACAACACGATCGACAACACCAGCCAGACACCGTTCATGACAACTCCGTTCCAGGTGAATACGCGACAGGAGCGGTAGTATAGACGTAACCGCAGCGAATGCGGAATGTCACGGCCCCCCGGATTGGCCAGTGCGAGACCATGATGAGCTTGTTTGATTGACCTGTCAGGGACACAATGCGCCGCCTGCTCATCGGCACGTCGCGAGATTCTTGACTCTCACAGGAACACTTCATGATTCGTGGCCTGATCGCGTTGATGACGACGGCTGCCTTTGTGACCATCGGGACCTGTCTCGCACCGGCCGCGGATCCGGTGCGGCTGGGGATCCTGGGAATCGATAACTTCGGTTCGGTGGCCTACACCGAATTTCTCAATCGTCCGCACGCGGAAGGAGTCTTTGAAGGCGTGCGAGTTGTCGCCGCTTACCCGATTGGCAGTGGCGACTATCCCGACAGCGACAAGCTGGTCGAGCAGTGGAAAAAGCAGTTGCTCGAAATGTACCGGAACCCCAAGGATCCCGAAGACGAGGTTCCCCCGATCGAGATGGTGAACTCCGTCGACGAACTGCTCAAACGCTGCGATGGCGTGATGATCTTCAGCATGGATGGCCGTCTGCATCTGAAGCAGGCGACCGATGTGCTGAAGGCAGGCAAGCGGCTATTTATCAGCCGACCCGTGGCCCCATCTGTCGAAGATGCGGTCGCCATCTATAAGCTGGCAGCGGAGACCAAGACGCCCTGCTGGAGCAGTTCTCAGCATCGTTTCAGTGCGGGATTCAGTGGGATGCGCAATCATCCCGAAGTCGGTCGAGTCATCGGCTGCGATGTCTATGGAGGCTGGGCCGTGAACGCGCCCGCCGCGGATCAGTTCACAAGGCCATTGCACAGCATCGAAACGCTGCTCACGATCATGGGGCCGGGCGTCGCTTCGGTCACCTGCCAATCGACCCCGACCGCCGAATCGATCACTGCCGTCTGGAAAGATGGCCGCATCGGCACGTATCGGGGGATCAAAGAAGGAGCGGTCAAGTACAGCGCCACTGTGTTTGGCGACAAAGGAGTTTCGACGGCGGGAATTTACGGTCACGGCGTGCCGGTCAACGGAATCGTGCCGACCACCGACAAGTACGTCGGCTATGAAGGACTGGCCACCGAGATCGCCAAGTTCTTCAAAGGTGGTCCCGCCCCCGTCACGCCCGCCGAGACGCTGGAGATCTTCGCGTTGTTGCAAGCGGCCGAAGCCAGCAAAGCCCAGGACGGGGCTGCGGTCAAATTGCAAAACCTCGCCGACGGCCTGGGTGAGTGATCGGCAACTGTCGCCCCGACGGCTGCTGTTGGGGGGGCGAGGCCACTGCCGACCTGGGCAGGGTATTATGAGGCTAAAGTCAATCACAGAACGGCAGGAGCCGCGCCCGCACGCCTAGCCCGGCGGCGAGGCACTCAATCAGG
>CBIHQO010000413.1:0-6229 GCA_966211735.1 uncultured Schlesneria sp. | reverse complement strand
GAGCAGGCTAAGGCGGCCGTGTTTTATCGACCGCCAGCAGATAGCCCGGAGATGAAATATCTGCATGAGCATCGCAAGGAGCTAGGTGGCTATCTACCAATTCGTGTTCCGACGACCGAAAAGCTGGTGATTCCTGCCGTCGAGCATTTGATTGAAGAAGCCGCCTATTCGTCACGTGAACGGTCGACGACGACAGTGCTTTCGGAAACGATGAAGGCACTCATTCGTGACAAAAACATCGGCAAGCGGGTTGTGCCGATCATTCCCGACGAAGCTCAAACATTCGGGATGGATGCGTTGTTCTCGCAGTTCGGGATTTACTCCAGCAAGGGCCAGCTATACACCCCGGTCGATGCAGGTTCGCCCAAAGCGTACAAAGAGTCGCTGACCGGTCAGATCCTGATGGAAGGGATCAACGAAGCGGGCGCGATGTCTTCGTTCGTCGCGGCGGGAACGGCGTATGCCAACGTTGGCATGACCATGATTCCGTTCTACATCTACTATTCGATGTTCGGCTTCCAACGAGTGGGCGATCTCATCTGGCTGGCGGCCGATTCACGCTGCAAGGGATTTCTCTGCGGCGGAACATCGGGACGCACGACGCTCAATGGAGAAGGCCTGCAGCACGAAGACGGTCACAGCCAGTTGATGGCGGGGACGGTCCCAAATCTGCTGGCGTATGACCCAGCCTATGGCTACGAGCTTTGCGTGATCATTCACGATGGCCTGCGACGGATGTATGTCGAAGGTGAAGACATCTTCTACTACCTGTCGGTCTACAACGAGAATTTCGTAATGCCCACCATGCCAGCCGGCGTGGAAGAGGGGATCGTCAAGGGGATGTATCCCCTGGATCCGACGATCCCTGCCAAGAAGCGTGCCACTCGACCTCAGTTGTTCGGGAGCGGCCCGATCCTGAATGAAGTCATTCGTGCTCAGAAACTGCTGGCCGATAAGTTCGGCGTGGAAGCCGACGTGTGGAGCGTTACCAGCTACAACGAATTGAAGCGAGATGCTCAATCCGCTAACCGCTGGAATCGTCTGCATCCTGATCAGAAGCCGAAAGTGAGCTACATCGAGCAAGCCTTGGCTGGTTTGAAGGGACCATTTATCTCATCCAGCGATAACGTGCAACTCGTCGCGGAGCAAATCCGGCCTTATATTCCAGGGGCTTATGTGGTCTGTGGAACCGATGGATTCGGCCGTAGCGAAACGCGTGAGGCGTTGCGACGTCACTTCGAAATCGACGCCGAATCGGTGGCGTATTCGACTCTGGTTGCTCTGGCCAAGGATGGAAAATTCGACGCCAAGAAGCTGCCGTCAGCACTGAAAGAGTTGGGGATTGATTCTGAGAAGGTCGACCCCGCACACGCCTGACTTGCAGTCCGAGCTGAATCGCAGGCACCTCGTATATCAACTATCGAACCACCGAATTCCGAAAGACTGACGAATGGCGATTGAATTCAAAGCCGACTCCCTGGGCGATGGCGTGAAGAGTGGCGACGTCGCTTCAATCATGGTCGCCGCAGGTGACACGATTGAAGCCGGCCAGATTGTGATGGAAGTCGAAACGGACAAGGCGGTCCTGCCGATCGAATGCCCTCACGCCGGGACAGTCTCTCAAGTCCTGGTAAAAAAGGGTCAGACGATTAAGCCCGGCGCACCGTTACTGTCCATCGAGCCCAGTGGTGCCCCCGCAGCCAGCAAGAACGGTGGAACGAAAGCGACTGCATCGGCTGCAGCGCCGACCGCAGCGCCAAAGGTTTCCGCTCCGACGGCATCTGCTGTTGCGACTCCACGGGCACCTCTGCCAGAATCAAACGGTCGCGATATTCCGTTCCCAGCCGGCCCCGCAACGCGACGCTTGGCACGGGAACTTGGCCTGAATCTGTCGAACATTACAGGAACCGGTTCGGGTGGCCGAATCACGCTGGAAGATGTCGCTCGTGCTGCTGCCGGAAGCGGTGGCGGACGCGGCGTTGTGGAGCCACCACTGCCAGACTTCTCGCAGTATGGCCCCGTCGATCGTCAGGCCTACACGAAACTGCAGAAGACCGTCGCCACCAACCTCAGCTTGGCGTGGCAGGTCATTCCGCATGTGACGCAGCACGATCTTGCCGACATCACGGAAACGGAAGCGGCTCGCAAACGATTCGTCGAAACAGCACCGAAAGGTTCGCCGAAGGTCACGATGACGGCCCTGGCGATGAAGGCTGCCGTCGCGTGTCTGAAGGAATTCCCTCAGTTCAACTCCAGCTACGATTCGGCCAAGACCGAGGTCGTGCTGAAGCGGTACTACAACATCGGGGTTGCGGTCGACACACCGAATGGCCTGGTCGTCCCTGTGATTCGCAACGTCGATCAGAAGACCGTCGTGCAGTTGGCTGCGGAACTGACCGAACTGGCCGGCAAGGCTCGCGATCGCAAACTGCAGGTCAGCGAAATGCAGGGGGGAACGTTTACGATCACCAACCTGGGTGGTATCGGCGGCACGGCTTTCACCCCGATTGTGAAC
This sequence comes from uncultured Schlesneria sp., assembly GCA_966211735.1. Lineage (GTDB taxonomy): Bacteria > Planctomycetota > Planctomycetia > Planctomycetales > Planctomycetaceae > Schlesneria. The sequence goes on along the minus strand of CBIHQO010000413.1, from coordinate 3,714 downwards.
TACCCAGAGGTCGCGATCCTCGGGATGTCACGTTCGCAGAAGCAGTTGCAATTGGTCGATGGCGAGATCTCTGAACGGATGATGCTGCCGTTGTCGCTGTCCTATGATCACAGAGTGATCAATGGAGCCGATGCGGCTCGCTTCACCGTGAAGCTGGCTAACTTGCTCGCCGATGCATTTCGGCTACTGATTGAGTGTTGATCGACCTGATGGGAGGGCGAAGCTCCTGCTAAGCCGCGAAGTCGATGTGAATCGATTTGCAATTGCGGCTCGGCAGAAGCCTCGCCCTCCCGGTTCCAAAACCGCCCCCGCCTCGCGTGCCTCGCGTGACCATTTTGACTAGACTACCGGCCCGCGGTGTGGAGCGTTTTTCCGCACCTCGGGCCGTCTTTCATGGCTTCGTATAAAATCCAGAATTAGATCGAACGAAATAATGGCAGACTTGAAGACGCAAGTACTGGTACTCGGTGGTGGTCCTGGCGGATATCCCGCGGCGTTTGAAGCAGCCGATCACGGTTTGCAGGTCACATTGGTCGACGAGGGAGCGGGCGGCGTCTGCCTCAATCGCGGCTGTATTCCATCCAAGGCGTTGCTGCATATCGCCAAGCTGATCAACGAAACCCGGGAATCGGCCGAACATGGACTATCTTTTGGTGCACCAAAGATCGATCTCGCGAAGCTTCGCGAGTGGAAGAACACCGGCGTCGTCGGCAAGCTGACAGGTGGTGTCCGCACGCTGGCTCAGATGCGTGGCGTCAATCTGATCGGAGCACGCGGAACGTTTCTTGACGCGAATACCATTGAGTTGAAGTATCCCGACGGCAAGACGGACAAACTGACATTTGAAAAAGCGATCATCGCCACCGGTTCGTCTCCTGCGGTGCCTCCGATTTTTCAGCTCGGCGATCCGCGGGTCATGGATTCCACTGGCGCACTGGAACTCGCTGACATTCCGGCTTCGCTCTTAGTCGTCGGCGGCGGCTATATCGGTCTCGAAATGGCAACGGTGTACGCGGCTCTAGGATCCAAGGTTACCGTCGTCGAACTAACAGGCGGGTTGCTACCGGGTGCCGATCGTGACCTCGTCCGCCCCCTCCAGAAGCGATTGGAGAAGCAAGTCACAGCGATCCATCTGAACACCAAGGTGGAAGCTCTTAAAGCGACGAACAAAGGCATCGAAGCAACCCTCGCTGGTGAGGGAGTGACCCCGAAGCAGACCTTCGACCGCGTGCTGATCTCCATCGGCCGACGTCCCAACAACAAGGGATTCGGCCTGGAAAACACGGGCGTGCAATTGGACGAAAAGGGTTTCATCAAAGTCGATCGACAACGCCGCACGAATGTCCCACACATTCTGGCAATCGGCGACGTGGCTGGCGAGCCGATGCTGGCTCACAAGGCCACGCGCGAAGCCAAAGTCGCTGCCGAGGTGCTGGCTGGTGGACCTGCTGAATTCGACAACATCGCGATTCCGGCGGTCGTGTTCACGGATCCGGAGATTGCCTGGGTGGGCCTGATGGAGCATGAAGCGGCCGCCCAAAACCGTGAAGTCAAAGTCGTGAAGTTCAACTGGGGTGCCTCCGGCCGAGCAATCTCGCTGGCCCGTCCAGATGGTCTGACGAAGATGATCGTGGACCCAAAAACGGAACGTATCCTCGGCGTGGGAATCGTCGGCGTCGGGGCGGGCGAGATGATCGCTGAAGCAGCCTTGGCCGTCGAAACAGCTGCGGTGGCCCGAGACCTGGCGGAAACGATTCACGCTCATCCAACACTGAGTGAGACGCTGATGGAAGCTGCCGAAAGCGTCTATGGCCAGGCAACTCATTCCTATCGCCCCAAACGATAGTCTCTTCACTCGGCGTCCATCTGCGGATGAAGCTGATCCGCAGATTACGCAGAATAATTACATGAGGGATGCCGGCGGAAAAGAACGTCGTTTGGTCCAGACGGCATCGTAGGCGGCAGTTGACTTCAAGCCCAAGCGGCTCCGTTTGGGTACGTATACCTGGCGATCGATTCCGGCAGCATCGTGATGCTGTAGCCCGATGCGGTAGGCGGCATGTACTTGCCGTTGTTCATCACGATCGGATCGATGAAGTGTTCGTGTAGATGACCGGCATATTCGCAGAGACGGTCATCCAGCGAGCCACTGACGCTGACGTAGTCGATCATCGCCAGATGCTGGACGTATTCGCAGAGACCGACGCCGCCCGCGTGTGGACAAACCGGAATCCCAAACTTCGCTGCCAGCAAAAGCACCGACAAGACTTCGTTGACGCCACCTAGCCGACAGCTGTCGATCTGGAGGACGCCGATCGCGTTGGCCTGCAGGAACTGCTTGAACATGATTCGGTTCGCACAATGCTCACCAGTCGCCACTTGAATCGGCGCCACGGCCCTGGCAATCGCCGCATGCCCCAGAATATCGTCAGGGCTGGTTGGCTCTTCGATAAACCAAGGTTTGAACTGAGCCAGTTCGCGAACCCATTCGATCGCGACGGGGACATCCCAAACCTGATTGGCATCAATCATCAATCGACGATCCCAACCAATTTCCTCACGAATGATGCGGCACCGGCGAATATCATCCTGCAGATCGCGTCCCACCTTGATCTTGAAGACGTTCCACCCCTGAGCCAGACATTCGCGACAGAGATTTCGCAACTTGTCATCGTCGTAGCCGAGCCAACCCGCTGATGTCGTGTAGGCGGGATATCCGTGTTGTTCGAGGTGCTTGATGCGACTCGCTTTTGTTGGTTCCACTCGCTGCAGGAGAGCGATTGCCGCATCGGGCGTCAGCGCGTCAGTGAGGTAGCGAAAATCGACGCAGGCGACGAACTGTTCGGGTGTGAAGTCGGCCACCAACCGCCACAGCGGCTTTCGCTCGACTTTGGCCCACAGATCCCAGACAGCATTCACAACCGCGGCTGTGGCGAGATGAATCACCCCTTTTTCAGGGCCAATCCACCTTAGTTGGCTATCACCGGTGATATGACGCCAGAAGCCGGCCATGTCTTGAGTGAATGACTCCAGCGTCCGGCCCACAACGAGCGGTGCTAGCGCCTGAATCGCCAGGCAACAGACTTCCGTGCCGCGACCAATCGTGAATGTCATCCCATGGCCGGCCAGTTCGTCCGGGTGATCGGTCTGCAGGATCACATAGGCTGCGGAATAGTCTGGATCCGGATTCATCGCATCTGAGCCATCCAGCATGCGTGAAGTCGGAAACCGGATGTCGTGAACAGTCAGGCCGGTGATCGTCGTCGCCATGTGAGCTTGCCCTAACAATGGAGAAAGCCCGGCACATCGCGGAGCCGGGCTTTAGAAATCAGTGAGACCTGCCTATTTGCGAGCTTGAATCCGGGCGAGCGAACTGGCGACCATGCCGCGGGCGTCGCGCGTTTCCAGAATGACTTGTCGAAAGCGATCCGGATAGGGGATACCGCGGATCAGCATCAGGGTATCTCCACCAGCATTAGTCAGTCGGATGTCGCCGGTACGATAGAACGTTTGACGCGAATCAGGATCGATCGACACATCGGCAATCTGAGCGAGCGGAACAGAGTCGAGCAACCGAATCCCCAACGAACTGACCCGATTCACCGCGCGATTCGTCACCGTATAGCGTGACCCAAACACCTTCAGCAGCAGGTAGACCGCAATACCGATCGGTGCCGTCGGTAGCGCCAGGATGTTCGAGGCTTTGATCCCCCA
>CBIHQO010000412.1:0-6257 GCA_966211735.1 uncultured Schlesneria sp. | reverse complement strand
GAGACGCTGAACTCTTGGCTGTTCCTCAATTTGAAATTTGCACTTCGCAATTTGCAATTCCGAATCCAACGAACAAAGCCATCGGTCATCATGCGACGACCGATGGCTTTTGAGTTGTTCTGATTCGCGTGAGCGATCAAGGTGATGAGGGAACGACGATGGTCGTTGAATCACCCTTGTTATTGATTGCCAGGACGAGTGCCACGATCGCGACGGCACCGACAGCGGCGACCGCCAGCAGGATCAGGCCTTCGTCACCCATGGCGCCGAAGTTGCCGCGAGCACCATTTTCGCCCATGACGAGCAGGCTTTGTTCTTTGGCCGATGGAGGAGCGGTCTTCTCGGACCAGACTCGGTACACACCTTCCGTCGCACCTGACGAGACGTTGTAGACGCCGGTTTTCAGGTTACTGACGACGTACGAGCCATCTTTGTCGGTCACGGAGTGAGCGACTTGTTTACTGCCTTGCTTGACGGTGACTTCGGCACCTTCGATAGCAGCACCCGTGTGATCGACCACGCGACCCTTGAATGTTCCGCCTTGCGACAGAGCAATATCGAAGATCTTGGCATCGACCGTCTTCACTTGAGCGCGAGCCGGACCCGCTGCCATTGCCGGGGTGGTTGGAATCATCATCCCCAGAGCAGCCAACGCCACCGTCGCTCCTCGCAGAAAACTAAGACAACTCATTCTACTAGTCTCCATGAAAAATCGTCCGTGACTCAGCCCGCTCGGGAAAGGGAAAACGAGACCTCAAACCTGCCATGGGAAACTCACTCGAGTCAGTCTGGCACACTTGAAGTTATCGACCTGATGGTGTTCGGAATTCAGCGTTTGCCGTCGAAGAAATGGATTGTGCTGGATATCACATCATTTTTGTCTTGACTAGGTCAGGTTTCTGAACCGTGACAGAAATTGAGCAGACCTGGTTTTTTGGTGCTGGAGCGGAACGCTCAACGGCAATTTAGGCCAGTCGGATGAGGGGCTGAATCGAAGATGTTCACATCTCGACGCGGATTCGGGGGGGGAAACGAAGTCGACGAGTTTGTGATTGGATGCTCAGGGGTGATTGGGTGGGGTGTCTGCGAGTTTTTGAGGGCGTCATCCGGAAATTGCAGCGCTCGCTTCTTGCCGAGAACGAGTCTGTCGCGTCCTTTTCAGGCAACGTCGCGAATGGTTTTTTCACGCTGGAATAAACGCGGGTGTGCCACTGGTTGGCCGCTTCGGACAACCAATGCGATTTCTGTCGAACAGCTGCCCAGCAAACTGTCTCTTACTGATCCTGAGTTATCGTTTGTTGCATGCCGCGTAGGCCGACGAGATCAACTTCACGGTCAACTCGCATTGGCACGGGTTGTCCGAAGCGGCCAACCAGTGGCACGTCTCTCGTATTTCCAAGCACGAAGATCGTTGCCCTTCGCGGCGGTCCCGCTCTTCTCTAGATGTCGGCGACGTGAGTAATCGGGGCCGATGAATGACACAAGCCGCCGATATCAGGTTGATATCGGCGGCTTGCTGTGTCTTCGAAGTGTGTACCGCGCTCAATCAAGGCGAGCTGGGTACCGTGACTGTCGTGGTGTTATCGTTGTCGCGGGCCAAAGCGATGATGCCGACAATCAAACCTGCGGTCGCGATTGCAGCGACGGCCCAGAACGCGCCATCGCCGGCACCGAAGTTACCGCGAGCACCATTTTCACCCAGGACGAGCAGGCTTTGCTCTTTGGCTGACGGGGGCGCGGACTTTTCGCTCCAGACGCGATAGACACCTTCGGTCGCCCCGGAATTCACCGAGTAGACGCCTGTCTTCATGTTGCTGACGACGAACGAACCACTTTTGTCCGTCACCGAATGAGCAACTTCTTTGTTGTTTTGTTTGATGCTGACTTCGGCACCTTCCACAGCGGCACCCGTGTGGTCAACGACGCGGCCCTTGAACATGCCGCCGTCAGAGAGGGCAATGTCGAAGATCTTCGCATCGACCGACTTCACCTGGGCTCGACTTGGCCCTGCTGCCATGGCGGGGGCATTGGGAATCATCATTCCCACTGCTGCCAACGCCACCGCTGCTCCTCGCAGTAGACTTAAAAAATGCATTCTACCCGTCTCCATAAAATTGCCGGTGATAAAGACCCGCCTAGCAAACGTGGTGGCCCGAAAAACGCCAGCAAGACTCGCACAGGGCGACAGATCTCGACATATTTATGGTATCGGCTACCCCAGACTGGCAAATCGAGTAGGTGGCTAGAGAATGTTTAAAGTGCAGGCACTTTGCTCTTGACACGGCCGTCAGCTCGTGCTGATCAGCCTAGATTGCCAGCTCCTTCTTCAACGCGAACAAATCTGGTCACTTTTGGGTCAGATGTTGACGTGTGGTGGCCGTTTCTTTTCCGTCGAAGCAGAAACTGCCGTCGGCAGAATCTGCCGCAGTTCGCCGCCACCCCTGACAAAACGCGATTTTTCGGCCGCGATTCAGCAAATGCCTTCAAGTCGCCGTTGAGACAAACCGGGTGCCACGTCTATAAGTCCGCCACGCATTCGGGCCGCGGTCTGGGTTAACCTCAATCTCACGGCAATTGCCTGGAATTGAACGAACAGCAAGATCAATTGCTGCGGACGTTGACTCTCCAACGCAGCGATATCAATTCAAGGAGAAATACGATGACAGGAATTCGGTTCTTAAAAGCCGCTGCGGTTTGTCTGGCCACCTTCGGCGTGACGATGCCTCAAGTTCCCGCGCTGGCGGATAGTGCGAGAACGGGGACATCCGCGAGAGCTCAGAAGGCAGCCGCACTTCCTGATATTGCCCTGACGACTGGCGGAGTCCTGTCAGGTCGGATTGTCGACCACACCGGGAAAGCGTTGGAAGGGGCGGAAGTCACCCTTCTTCAAGGGAAGAAGCAGCTTACCGCCACCATGACGAATAAAGACGGCATCTACTCCTTCAAGAACTTGAAGGGTGGCGTCTACGGAATTTCTTCGGGCAATACGGATGCGACTTTCCGAGTCTGGACGGAACGAACCGCTCCACCTTCGGCGAAAGAGCATGCGTTGCTGGTGATGGGTGAAAACGGAGCTCGCGGACAATGGGGTGCGGTTGATCCGACTCTTGTTCTGTTGACCGCTGGCGTCATCACCGCCGTCATCCTGAGTGCCATTACATTAAGTCGCATCGACGACAGCACAAAGACGATTGTGTACGTCCCGGCTTCTCCTTGATTTCATCGCGATCTCCCACCGCGTTCGGCGATTCACGCCGAATGCCACTGCCGCCGATGACCAAGCCCCCCAGGTCACCGGCGGTTTTTTCTTATGCTTTGTGCAACGAACGATTCCGGTAAGTGACAATCCCGCCTGCGGAAACAGGTGCCTGTCTTGACACAACTCGCGCCCGGTCCTAGATTCCCAAACCGCCTTTTGTTTGGTCGGATTACCTGGGGACTGATGGACTTCGCAGACGGAAATGACTGCGGCGAGATTGTCGATTTTGCCGAAAGTCTGATGCGTAGCGAAATAAATCGTGAGGTCCGCAACACATGATGTGCTGTGGAGACGGCAGAAACTAAAGCGGAGCGATGGGGCGGGGTGAGTAATCGGCAACCTGGACAGCCCCAACGTCCACGCTCGGATGCGAAAGGAATCGCAGATGACGTTCATTCTTCCCTTGAATGCGGGTTCGGATCGACCGGTCCCCTTCATCGATCTGGTCCCCCAATTTCAATCGATGTCGGCCGAAGTGATGGCCGTCGTCGAGCGAGTCTTCACCGAGCAAAAATTCATCATGGGTGATGAAGTTGCGGGGCTGGAAGAAGAAATCGCGGCCTACTGCGATTCGCGGTTTGCCATCGGCTGCAATTCAGGCACCGACGCCTTGATCATCGCCCTGCAGGCGTTAGATATCGGCGAAGGGGACGAAGTCATCACGACGCCGTTCTCATTCTTCGCGACGGCCAGTTCGATCTGTCGAGCGGGTGCGACTCCCGTGTTTGTCGACATCGATCCCGAAACGTTCAACCTGGATGTCGACGCGATCGAAGACGCCATTACGCCCCACACGAAGGCGATCATGCCTGTCCACCTGTTTGGACAGTGCTGTGACATGGAGCCGTTGTGGCGGCTGTGCCAGAAATACAACTTGCATATCGTGGAAGATGCCTGCCAGGCGATCGGCGCCGAATACCAGGGACGCCGGACCGGTGTCCTGGGCGCGGTCGGTTGCTTCAGCTTCTTCCCCACGAAGAATCTCGGCGGTGCCGGTGATGGTGGCATGATGACCACCGACGATCCCGCATTGTACGCCAAGCTGAAACGACTGCGTGTGCATGGTGACATCGGTCAGTACGAACATCTTGACCTCGGCATGAACAGCCGACTGGACGCACTGCAGGCGGCCGTGCTGCGAGTGAAGTTGAAGCAACTCGAGAATTGGACGACAGCTCGCCAGAACAATGCTGCTCGCTATGGGCAGATGTTCCGACAGGCCGGCATCCTCGACTCGATCTCGCTGCCAGTGGCCAAGTCAGATCGTCGACACGTCTACAACCAGTACTGCATCCGCGTGCAGGACGGACAGCGCGATCACGTGATGCAGCAGTTGAAGGCCTCCAAGATCGGGTGCGCGGTTTACTATCCGAAGCCGCTGCATTTGCAGACCTGCTTCAAGCACCTTGGTTACAAGATGGGTCAGTTCCCTCATTCGGAAGCAGCATCACGAGACATCCTCGCCCTGCCCAGCTACCCGGAACTTCCTGTTGCCGATCAAGACCGCGTCGTCGATTGCCTGGTGAAGATTTGTCGCGAGATGCCACAATCGCAACCAATGCGACGCGCTGCCTGATCCGTATCGAATCAACAATCGAAAAACCGCGCGAGGTTCGCTTCGCGCGGTTTTTCGTATTTGGGGCCAGGCAATCAGCCGGACGTTAACGAATGTGTTTCGTATCGAGACTTCGCGGATCGTTGTTGCAGACAGTCGACAGATTAATGCGGTGGCCAGGCCTGACCGTCAAATTTCAGGATTAGCGGTTGTTGACTCACGATGGTCAACTGATGTGTCGGTCCATCGTGTTGTGGTCCGGGACCGCGAACGATTCGCCGCGCCCCAAAGACTTCTGGCGGCTAGGGTGCTGGGAATTGGATGGTGAACTCACCCTTGGCCTGGACTGGAGCGCGTCCACTGAACTGCGTCCAGATGCCCTGGGAATAGCCGAGTACCTCCCATTGGTCAGACGCTGGTTTGCCAGCTTGATCCAACAGTGTGCCAGTGCGTTGTTCGGTGGGAACCAATTCCAGCGCGGGTAGTTCGTCGCTGATGAGCCCGCCGGGGACTTCGTAGTGCAGGCTTGGCCCTGCGTGAAAGTGTGGAGGCTCCCACGCATGGACCGTCGAGAAACCTTCGACTGGAGTCTCCAATCGAATCCTGACCGGGCCAGACAACAGCGTCGCTTCATAGCGTCCTGACGAATCCGTTTTAACCCGTTGCTGGCGATTGCGTGGATTCGAGAAAGCAGGCTGTTCAAGGCAAACGGTCGCTCCCGAGATGGGTTCGTTTGAACCCCGTTTGCGAACGTATCCGTGGCAGGTCGCTTGCGTGGTGACTTCCAGGACTAACTTCAAGGTTTGTCCCGCTTGGACCCGTGCAGCCGCAGGAAGGGTCAACGCAAACGGGGACCTATCGGATAACGAGCTTTCTATTTTGAGATAACCCGCCGCGAGGGAATCGACCGAGAACTTACCGCTGGCATCGACAGAGACCGTCGCGCGGCCTTCATGCGAGGGCTGTCGGCCTGATCCGTCTTCCAGATTGGCGAATTCTCGCATCGACTTGATGGAACGGAAGACGAGCTTCAGCGAATCGGGGCGAAAGCCTGCGTCGCGAGCATGAGGATCGACGACGATTTCGCCCTCAATTCGGCCAAGAGGGCTGACTTGAACTTCACCGTCGTTCGCCGCGGCACCTTCGCCATTAACCGGTGACACCTGAAGATCGCGAACTCGATCAACGTTTCCTTCATCAACGGAGTGCGATTCTGGTTGCGACGGTTCTTCAAGCACCGTGCCAACGCGGAACGAGTCACCTCGAAACGAGACCGCAATCCGGTCGCCTTCCATGATGGTATCGTTTGATTTGAACCGCGCTTTTTCCGCGAACAGCAAACTTCGTTCAAAATCAATTGTGATCTTGTCTGCAGTGAGTTGGGCGGAGTCCCGGTTGTTGTCCCTGGCGCAGACAACAGAGATGTTTCCGGACAATGTCATC
>CBIHQO010000411.1:0-6266 GCA_966211735.1 uncultured Schlesneria sp. | reverse complement strand
CAGGAACATGCTCCAGCAGATGCCACATTGTGACTGCATCGAAGCTTTGCGGTTTCAGGTCGGCGTGAGGTAGTGTCCCTGAATAAACCTTGATACCTGTCCGTTGCTGGACGCGTTGTGCCACATCGGCGGCCAAGTCGATTCCGGTGACACTCCAACCGAAGTGTCGCATTCGTTCGAGGAACTTGCCGCCCCCACAGCCCACGTCGAGCAGCTTTCCGGATTCTCGATAGGGAAACCATTCATGTCGCTTGCGACGACTGCGAAACTTCGTCAGCGCCAATCGACCGAGCAATCTCGTCATCAAGTTGGCCGGCTGCTGTGGATAGCCGTAGTAAGTTCGCAGCGCCGCATCTTCCAGCAACTGGGACCACCAACCGAGGTTTCCGGAGTTGGATGGATCATACGGGGTGTAATTGCTGGGGTAGAAATAACCCAGCGATTCGGCGACCGGCCGTGGATTCGTGAGGGCGAGTTGGCAGTGCGTACACCGGACCAGCGCGAATTCACCGCCTAAACGTGTGAGGTGATCGCCCCCCTTCAGGATCGGCTCAAACGAGGTTCCCTGGCAACTGGGGCAGGGAACGGTCTCCAATTGAATCTCGGGTCCGTCGAGACTTTCTGTCCCCGTCTCGGCCGCTCCCCAGCGTGACATCGTGGCCGTCGCAGTCATTCCCAATCCTTTGTTTCGTGGGCTGCAAATCAATCGAGACCAGCATCCAATTTCCGGAAACATATCAACGAGACTGCCAAGTGCGAAGAGCGCTATTTGATCAGTGACTTCAAAATCGGAGATTCGGAGCCGGGTCTCGGCCGATCTTGCCACATTTGGAGGGCACCGATATAGTCCCCGCGAGTTCCACGGGTGAGCCTGAGCAGACGTCTTGATCGTCGCACGGTGCTTGTCCTGGCACTGCCAGTTCAAGGTCGAACTGGATCTTCAGAATGGATTCGAACGGAGCGAATGATGCCTGTCGTCATTCTTGCAGGTGGAAGTGCGGCACAGTCGTGCCTATCCACAGGTCGAGTCGACAGTTCCGTTCCAATGCCCGACCCGCAACCACTTTCACTGTCACCCGCCCTTCTGGGTGTCTCACACGTCTAACGCATTTCGCCTTCCCGTTGCGCGCTCATTCGCAAGCCTTGGCCACGTTGGAAGATTATCGGAGAACGAACACGATGATTATCGAAATCAATTCAACCGACGATGCCAATCAGGTTGCCGTACCTTGTCGAATCTGTAGCCGTGTCGGCTTGAATTCCATATTGCCGCTGGGGGAAACCGGCCAGACGCTATCAAGCGATGCCAAGTGGTCGCTGGATCTGGCGTGGTGCCCGAGTTGCTCATTGGCTCAAATCACCGAATCAATTCCGTCGGATATCCTGACTCGTGAATCCGCACTGCCTGCCTCATCAATGACTGGCGTGGTCTCGCAAGCCAAGTCCGTCGTACAGCAAGTCTGCGAAAAGCTGGAACTGGGGCCAGAGAGTTTGGCGATCGAAATCGCCAGCAACGACGGCTACCTCCTGCAGTGGTATCAGCAGGCAAAGATTCCCGTGCTGGGAATCGAAGCCGCGCAGGATGTGGCCTGGATTGCTGAATCCAAACACGGCATTGGTTCGTTTCCAGATCGCTTTGGCTTGGAGTTCGCGCTGCAATTGAAACGCGATAACCGCTGTGCCGACGTGATTCATGCGAATCAGGTGCTGGGTCACGTGGCCGACTTGAACGACGTTGTCGCAGGATTCGCCGCGTTGCTTAAGCCAGAGGGAATGGCGGTTGTCGAGGTCCCTTATTTGAAGGATCTCCTGGATGAAGCGAACTTCGATACGATCAACCACGATCACCTGTGCTTCTTTTCACTGTCATCGCTAATGCAGCTCTTCGGCCAGCATGGAATGGAAATCGTGGATGTCGAACGAACGACGGCATCCACTGGAACACTGCGAATATTTGCGGCAAAATCGGGTGCCTGGCCCGTTCAGTCGTCGGTTCGAGATCTGATGGATCAAGAAGCGACGTGGGTGCGGGATTCCTCGCAATACCTGGCATTCAGTCATCGGATTCAATCGCTTCGACAAGAACTCGGGAAGTTGCTGCAGACGCTTAAGTCCGAAGGAAAACGGATCGCCGTTTACGGAGGATCCGCCAAGAGAAGCACTCTGCTCGAATCTTTCGGGATCGGATCACACCTGAAGATCTATGATCCGGTGCAATTGATCGAAGACCAACCCGACTATTGTCTGTTGCTGGTGAGGGACGGCGCGGACGAAATCCTCAGCGAGCAACGCCAATATCGGGAAATGGGCGGGCGATTTATCATCCCCACACCAACAGTCCGGATTGCGTGATCGAGTCGATCGATCCGCGTCGATGGTCCCGGCTTGAATAGCGAACATTGAGATAGTGCGCCCATGCCGCAAGCGCGGCACCTCTGCCGATGCATTGGATTCCTGCCGGCGCGGGTACTACGGGAAGTCTGGGCAACAGCGATTTCTCAGACGAAGCTTGCGGCGCTGCGTAGAATTCGACGCTGGAAGTTGGTAATTGAAAACCAGCCGTCGAACGAATTCCTCGCAGAGCAAACACCGCATGACTTCAACTCATCGAACGAGAAGCCCCTATCGAGTCGAAACGCATTCCACGACGATTCTGGCCGTCAGACACCAGGGCCGCGTTGCTTTGGGGGGCGATGGCCAGGTGACGTACGGATCAAACATTTTGAAGGCGGACACTCGCAAGGTCCGCTGGATTTTAGATAAGAAGATGGTCGTTGGTTTTGCCGGATCAACCGCCGATGCATTCGCGCTGCTGGAGCGATTCGAGACGAAAGCCAAGAACTTTCCTGGCAACTTGCCCCGTGCCGCGACCGAGTTGGCGCGAGACTGGCGGACTGATCGCATCCTGCGAAAGCTGGAAGCGATGATGATCGTGGTCGATCCCGAGCATAGCCTGCTGATCACCGGGCAGGGCGATGTGGTTCAGCCCGCGGACGGGATTTTGGGGATCGGTTCGGGCGGGAATTTCGCGATCGCGGCAGCTCGAGCACTGATCAAGCACTCGTCACTGAGCGCCGGCGACATCGTGCGGGAATCATTGCGGATTGCGTCGGAGATCGACGTGTACACCAACGACAATATCGTCGTCGAAGAATTTCCGACCGCAAACTGACGCGAGATCGCGGAACTCAATTGATGCGGGTTGGCAAACCGCTTTGTGGAATAGACAGGATCGCACCATGCAAGACATGTCACCTCGGCAGATTGTCGCGGAACTGGATAAGCACATCGTTGGACAGGATGCGGCGAAGCGCGCCGTTGCGGTGGCCCTGCGAAACAGATGGCGCTGGCAGCAGCTTCCGGAAGACGTGCGTCGCGATATCACGCCCAAGAACATTTTGATGATTGGTCCCACCGGCGTCGGCAAGACCGAGATCACGCGGCGGTTGGCTCAGCTGATTGGCTCGCCTTTCGTGAAGGTGGAGGCCACTCGCTTCACCGAAGTTGGCTACGTCGGCCGCGACGTGGAAAGCATGATTCGCGAATTGGTCGATGCTTCGATCAATCTGGTCAAGCAACGCAAACGAGTCGAAGTCGAACAGCAGGCTGACAAGAACGTCGAAGAGCGATTGCTGGACTTGCTGGTTCCTCACGAGCCTGTGTCGCACACGCCCCCAACAGAAGGGGCCGTCGGCGACCCCGTGGCCGAGGCGCAGGCTCGTCACGAGAGAACTCGCGAGAAGTTCCGGACGATGTTGAGATCAGGAACCTTGGATGACAAGTCTGTCGAGTTGTCGGTGCCTCAACGACGGATGCCCGTTCAAGTCTTGTCGAATATGGGGCTGGAACAAATCGACGGCGATTTCCAGCAGATGTTCGAGAAACTGATGCCTCGTCAGCACAAGGATCGGAAGCTCCCTGTGCGAGAGGCTCGCACGTTGCTGAAGGAGCAGGAAATCGAGCAACTGCTCGATAAGGATGTCATTCACGACGAAGGACTGAAACTGGCGGAAACCAGCGGAATCGTCTTCCTGGACGAGATCGACAAAATCTGCGGCCAGTCTGAGAAGCAGGGTGCGGATGTCAGCCGCCAGGGAGTCCAACGCGACTTGTTGCCGATCGTCGAAGGGGCAACCGTGCAGACTCGATATGGATCGCTGAAGACGGATCACATTCTGTTTATCGCTGCGGGAGCATTCCATTCGGCTCGCCCAGCCGATTTGATGCCCGAACTGCAGGGGCGTTTCCCGATCCGAGTTGAATTGAACGACCTGACCAAAGCGGATTTTTTGCGCATCCTGACCGAGCCCTCCAGTTCGATCACCAGCCAATCACAGCAGTTGCTTCGAGTGGACGGCATTGAACTGGTTTATACTGCGGATGGCTTGGAAGAATTGGCCGAGATTGGCTGGCATGTCAACCAGTCAACGCAGAACATCGGTGCTCGGCGCCTCTATACGATCATGGAGCGGCTGCTGGAGAACATCAGTTTTGAAGGACCGGATTCGCGCGGAACGACAATTAAAGTCGACCGAGAATTCGTGCGTCGGCAACTGAAAGCGATCAGCGAGGACGAGGATCTGAGCAAGTTTATTCTGTAGTCGAGATGAACCTGGCCTTTTAATCTTCAGTTGACGTAAACGGCCATTCCGTGGAGACTTCTGGCGGATAGGCAAGGGATGCCTGAAGTATTCGTCTACCGATCAGGGATGATCATGCTGCTTTCAGTCAGACGGCGACTGGAATTTCTTGTCTTTCAGATAGGGATCTGTGTCGTCGACTGTTTATCACCGCGCGCCACCGCCCGCCTGGCCGAGCAACTGGCGTGGGTGATCCACTATGTCTTGCCGCGCAAATGGACTCGTTACAAGGTGGCGCGAGAGAACCTGCGCCTGGCATTCGGCGATCGATACTCCGAACGGGAGATCGAGTTGCTTGTTTATCAGATGTGGATTCATCTGTTTCGCACGGTCGCGGAAGTGGTGCAGTCGGAAAGAAAGCTGCACATTCACAGCTATCGTCAGGCCATTCACTTTGCTGATTTCACACGGACCAATGAAGCGGTCTGCTCGGGTCGCCGCGTCATCATGCTGGGCGGCCACTTCGGCAACTGGGAGATCGGGACCACACTGTTCGGGATGTGGGGCTTCCCGATGGGGATTGTGGCTCGAGAGATGGACAATCCCTATTTGCACCGCTGGTTTCAGCGGTTCCGGGAAGCGACCGGCCATCGGTTGATGATGAAATCTGGCGGCTTTGATGACATGACCGCTTTGCTGGAAAAGGGTGGCAACCTGGGGATGCTTTGCGATCAGGATGCGGGGCCTCGCGGACTGTTCGTTGACTTTTTCGGACGTCCCGCGTCGACCTTTAAGTCGATCGCATTGCTGGCACTGGAATACGATGCGTTGATCATCGTCGGGTACTCGATCCGCCGAGCCGACGATTTCGATGCCCATCGCTGGGTCAACTTTGAAGTGGGTTGCGAAGCGTTGATCGATCCTCGCCTGGTCACCAGCAACGATCCGGTGGGCGAGATCACTCGGCAATATACGGCCGCGTTGGAACAGGCGATCCGCCGTGCCCCCGAACAGTATTTCTGGGTGCACCGCCGGTGGAAGAGTGAGCCGAAAGTGCGTCAGAAGGCACAGCCGCAGCGCTTGGCTGGCTAATTGAGATCGGGCCTCGAATCCTCGACATCGCCGCCCTTTTTCGTAGGATGGGTTTCCAGCCCGTCGGTCTTCGATTTTGTATTCAGGCGGCGTATTCGTTAGCGGCCCGTTGCGCGCTGCGAAGGCGACGGGTTGGAAACCCGTCCTACTTTGAATGCGGGCCATTGCAGACTCAGGCGGATTGATGTCAAACCGTTATCGCATTGCATCGATCGAAGACGTCTCTCTTGGGAGCGGTCGTGAATTTGTCGCCGGTGGCCGCATCGTGGCTTTGTTTCATCTGGACGACGGCTTCCACGCGATGGATGGAATCTGCCCGCACGCCGGTGGCCCCCTGGCTCAGGGTGTCGTTCGTGGCAACGTCGTCACGTGCCCCTGGCATGGATGGCAGTTCGACGTCACCACGGGTCGGCATTGCCTGAATGCCCATTTGTGTCAGCCATCATTTCCTGTGACGGTTGAGGGAACGGACATTTTCGTGGAACTTCCGTGACCATTGATGCGGCGTGCCAAAGTCTGCGAAAGCAACTCGAAGCTGGCAAAATTACAAACTCGAATTGCCAGACTTGGGGTCTTCCCGTAACATCCGCCCGT
>CBIHQO010000410.1:0-6277 GCA_966211735.1 uncultured Schlesneria sp. | reverse complement strand
GACGCAATCATTCCGATCGCGAGTGTCAGCCCAGGTATAACGTGCCCCGACGTGTCGCCGTTTTTCAGCCACTTCACTGATTCCAGTAGCGCGGCCCCGCCAATCGCCGGGATCGCAATCAAGAATGAGAATGTCGCGGCAGACTCACGCTCCATCCCACTTAGCAACCCACCCGAAATCGTGCTTCCCGAACGTGAAATTCCAGGCAGGATCGCCACGCCTTGAAAGCATCCGACAATCAATGCGATCGACCAAGGCAGATTGCGATCTGTGAAACGGCCCGATTGAAGTCGTTGCCCGATGATCAACAGCGCGGCGGTCACCAACAGCCCGAATCCCGCCATCACAGGCGAGACAAACAGGGGTTCCAACTGATCCTTAAAGCCGATCCCCAGGATCGCGGCAGGAATCGACGCGATGACGATGGCCGAGCAGAGTTTCCAGTCCATTTCGAACAGCAGCTGTTTCAGCCTGTGGAAATAAACCACCAGGATCGAACCGAGCGTCCCGACGTGCAGCGCGATGTTCAGAGTCATCCCCTCATCGGGAATTGTGCCGCCCTGCAATCGCTTTAGTACTTCATTTACAATCACAAGATGGCCAGAGGAACTGATGGGCAGGAACTCGGCAATTCCTTGAACCACAGCCAGGATCAAAACCCGAACAGTATCATTCATTCTTTGCGCTCCGTCGCACTCGACTTGTGGTCTGCAAATTCCAGACGAAGTCTAAATGACCTTGGACAATTCTGAAACCGAAGAACTCGCAACTCTTCGCCAGGACATGATTAAATGCGTTTCTTAATCGCTCGTAACTGATGCGTTATCAGACGACTTCGAATACGAAAGACTCTTCTTCCGAACGTACGAATCAAGATTTCGCAAGAACATTCAAGTTCGTGGCGTCAATTGCCGATCACTCGAATTCCGGGCCATGGTCGATACTATCGACAACCCTGATTCATCATCATTGCGGAGTCTTCGCGATGCGCGTCTGGCCCGGGCAGCCCTATCCACTGGGAGCAACCTGGGACGGTACGGGCGTCAATATTGCGGTCTTCTCTGACAACGCCACGAAGGTCGAACTCTGCCTGTTCGATTCGCCCGACGATACCCAGGAACGGGAACGTATCGAGCTGACGGAACGCACCTACCGAGTCTTTCACAGCTATTTTCCGGATCTGAAGCCCGGCACACTTTATGGCTTGCGAGTCACCGGCCCTTACGCACCGCGACTGGGGCATCGCTTCAATGCGAACAAACTCCTGCTTGATCCCTATGCCCGTGCGATCGGTCGCAGCCTGAAATGGGACGACAGCCTGTTCGGCTATCGCTATCGCCATGGCGACCCCGACGCGGACCTGTCATTTGATGAACGCGATTCAGCACCTTACGCGCCACTGGGCTTGATCATCGATAACGCTTTCACCTGGGGAACGGATCGCCTGCTGCGAACCCCCTGGGAAAAGACGATTATCTATGAACTGCATGTCAAAGGCTTCACCAAACTGATGCCAGGGGTTCCCGAGCGCCTGCGAGGAACCTACGCGGGCCTGGCCAGTGCCGCGGCGGTGGGCCATTTGAAGGATCTGGGGATCACCGCGATCGAACTGCTGCCAATCCACTATCACGTGGACGAGCGGTTTCTCGAACAACAGGATCGCGTCAACTACTGGGGGTACAACACGCTCGGATTCTTTGCGCCGGACCCGCGGTACTGCGCCGCAAAAGAACCCGAACTGATGGTCCAGGAATTCAAGTCCATGGTGCGGACCCTGCACTCAGCAGGCATCGAGGTGATTCTGGATGTTGTCTACAACCATACGGGCGAGGGAGATCACCTGGGACCCACGCTGTCATGGCGGGGCATCGACAATGCCAGCTACTATCGCTTGAAACCGAACAATTTGCCTCGTTACGTCGATTTTACGGGCTGCGGCAATACTCCGCAGATTCGTCACCCCCGCGTCCTGCAATTGATCATGGATAGCTTGCGGTACTGGGTGACCGAGATGCACGTGGACGGTTTTCGTTTCGACCTGGCGGCCACGCTCGCTCGACAGTTCACCAGCGTAGATCTGATGAGCGGGTTCTTCAACGTGATTCATCAGGATCCAATCCTCTCACAGGTGAAGCTGATTGCCGAACCGTGGGACGTGGCTGATGATGGCTATCAAGTCGGGCGATTCCCAGTGATCTGGACGGAATGGAACGGACGCTATCGCGACTGCGTGCGACGCTTCTGGAAAGGGGACGGGGGGACCGTCAACGAACTGGCGACCCGGTTGGCCGGAAGCAGTGATCTGTACAAGGATGACGGACGTCGTCCGTCGGCGAGCGTGAACTTTGTGACTTGCCATGACGGGTTCTCGTTGCAAGATCTTGTCAGCTACAACGACAAGCACAACGAAGCGAATGGTGAACGAAACCGCGACGGTACCGATGTCAACGACAGTTGGAATTGCGGTGCGGAAGGTCCGACCGAAGACTTGAACGTGCTGATCCTGCGCGAGCGTCAGAAACGCAATCTGCTGGCCACCCTATTGCTATCGCAGGGCGTGCCGATGCTTCTGTCAGGTGACGAACTGGGACATTCGGCTCAAGGCAATAACAACTGCTATTCGCAGGACAACTACCTCTCGTGGCTGAACTGGGATCTGTCTCCTGAACAACAGCGATTTCTGGAGTTTGCAAAAAAGCTGATCGCCATCCGCCAGGCCCAACCGGCGCTTTCGAGGCGCCACTTTTTCCGCGGGCCGATCCGTGGAGACGAATTGGAAGAGATATACTGGCTGGACAGCACCGGCAAGCAGATGAATGACGAAGCCTGGAACGCGGGCTTTGTCCGATCACTCGGCATGCTGCTGTTAGGTCACTGCAGTCAGATCGACGAGCACGGCGCATGCATCGTCGGCGACCATCTGTTGGTCCTGATGAATGCTCATCACGAAGCCATCCCGTTTACGCTGCCGCTGGAACTGCAGAAGATGAAAGGCTTGGAGCGGCTGTTCGATACCGCCGAGGGAGACTTATCGGTCACGATCTATGACCCCAGCAAGCCTTACGTATTGCAACCACGTAGCATCGCTCTCTTTCGCCGTCGGCCGTTTGATCGTCGAGTCCCCGTGGCGGGCAGCGTACCAAAGTCATCGATCGCGCGGATGTTGGAGGATTGATTGCATCCAAACGCAGAGCAACCGCTGTTTTTCCGCAACTTTTGCGATGAACGAAGTCGTTAGCTGATTAGCGCCAGGTGGAATGAGCGCCCTTGTTTGGCAGCTTGGATCAGCGACTTCAGTATCCCTGCCAAGTCTTCCACGATGTCCTGCGTCTGGAACTGTTCGACGTGGATCACCTGCGGATTGTCTGTCAGTTCTTTCGACAATGCCGTCACCGTGGCGATAGCTTCGTTTGGGTCGAACCATGACATCTCGTTCACGTCGATCACGTCCAATTCAATCGCTTCGTCTTCATCGCCCAGTTCAGAGATATCCAGCATCGCCGCTGAACAGTCGACGAATTCCGACAACGACTTAACGTCCAATTTCACACAAAGACGATCGAGTTCTTCAGTGGAACGCTGCAGCGCGGTCCTATCAATCTCATCATAAACAGGAGCGTCAACGCCTTGAATTCCGAACCAAAGAGTCATGCCCATCTTCACTCCTGCGCTGATAACGTGCCGAGTTTCTCTACTCCTACCTAACCCTTTTCTTCGCTCCGACTCCTGAAGTACTCTCGCCAACAAAAGGAGGCCGCTCAAACATTTTGCCGTCACCAACTGCCCCAGGATCGCCCACGTCTTTCAAGAGACGAGATAGTCGCGTGACCAGATCCAGCTTTGTCTCTGCATACTTGCTCTCGCCCGCCACATTCATGATCTGATCGGGATCGCGTTTCAGGTCATACAGTTCGATCTGCGGACGTTTGCCGAAGGCGTAATGATAGGCCTGCTTCCAATCGGGATCGTGTCGATGAGCGATCAGCCAGGCTTTCGTGGGGCTGGCGTCCATATCGGGAAACGCCGCGAAGGTGTTGTTTTCGAGGACTTGAGCAGAAGGAGCATCCGTCTCTGTGACCTGCATTGGACTCCCCATAGGCCAACGATCGGGCTCCATATTCATGATGAGCAAAAAGTCCGCAGTCCGGAGGGCTCGTTGGGGGTAGGGGAGGTTGCCGTCACGCGCCGCGGCGACATGCCGTTCGCGACCTGTCACAACCCACGTTCGCGAGGGATCAACTTGTCCTGACACTGTTGATTTCAGCAACGGGACCAGACTGCGTCCGTTCATTCCCTCCGGAAGCTTGACGCCTGCCGCTTCTAAAAACGTCGGTGCCAGATCCATCAGGTTGACCAAGTCGTCCACGACTCGACCGCCGGTTTGTCCCGGCCAGGCAGCCACCAGTGACACGCCGACCCCAAAGTCATACAGGTTACACTTCCCACCAGGAAATCCCGGTGCCCCATGATCACCACTAATCACGATCAACGTGTTATCGCGCTCGCCAATTTCGTCGAGCTTCTTCAGCAAGACACCGACGCCAGCATCATAAGCCTGGATCTCACCCAGATAGTCGGCGAAGTCTTCGCGAATCTCTGGGACATCGGGTAAGAACCTGGGTAACTTCCCTTTCAACGAATCGGGATCAATCCCCCATAGTGCTTTCCCCGATCCCTTGACCCATTGCCGATGCACGTTGGTAGGACCGAACCAATAACAAAATGGTTGATCCTTCGGTCGCGCTTTGAGAAAAGCGTCAAAGTTGCCTCGCACGTTGGCGTACATCCGTTCGCTCGCGGTATCGAACGATACACCCTCCGCAACCAGCTTTGTGACGTTCTCCGAGAAATTATTAAATGCGCCACCCGCCTTTTCGTACGCGTACTGGCCTGCTCCGAACGGAGCATCATTAGGAGTCCCCGGACTCCAAACTTTGTAAGTCTCGCCGATGTGATACCCTGCGTCTCTCAGCAGCAGGGGAAAGCTGGGGATGGAGGAATCCCATTCGGCCCCCTGCAGAATCGCGCCGCGGCCGGTACGGAAGAAATAGCGTCCAGAAAGCAACGAACTGCGACATGGAGTACACGATGGAGCGTTCACGAACGCATTCCGAAACAGCACGCCCCGTTGCGCGACGCCATCAATGTTGGGAGTCTTAACAACTTGAGACGGAGAGGGCCGCGTATCAATCTTGCCGTAAGCACTGGCGTATCGTCCCCAGTCGTCGGCGAAGCAGAACACGATATTCGGCCGACGCGGCGAAGCTTCATTCGCCACCGCAGCGACATCTTGCCCGCAGGCGAACGATGCCGAGACCATCCAGCACACGAACAGGCAGCGACACGCCATACGACCTCCACAATCCCAAGAGTATTCCCACCATCGATTATTGGATCGATCCCAGAGGCAATTCGCCAGAGTGCGAATCGAACAGGTTGAAAACCTGCATGGTGAGACCTGCTTGCTTGGTACCATTGTCGAATTCCCTGGTTATGCTCTTGGTCGGACTATTTTCGGGAAAAAGACGCGTGGCCCCTGTCGAATTGCGAAACGTCTGCACGACTACCTCACAGTTTGCAAATCACTGGACTCCATTTGACTCTACTTCGCACAAAGGAATGAGACATGGCCCGACAAAAAATCACCCCGTTCTTGTGGTTCGATAACAACGCCGAAGAAGCGGCCAATTTCTATGTCTCGATCTTCAAAAATTCGCGAATCCTCCGAACGACCCACTACACTGAAAGTGGCCCCGGTCCAGCCGGATCGGTCATGACCATCGAATTCGAGTTAGATGGCGTACCATTCATTGCCTTGAATGGAGGCCCTCACTTCAAGTTCACGGAAGCAATCTCGCTGTCGGTCGATTGTGAGACGCAAGACGAAATCGATCACTTCTGGGAAAAGCTCACTGAAGGGGGCCAACCGATTCAATGCGGTTGGTTAAAAGACAAATTTGGCCTCTCCTGGCAGATCGTCCCGTCGATCATCGGCGAACTGATGTCGAATTCCGACAATTCGCAACGCGTGATGGAAGCGATCATGCAGATGGTGAAGCTCGATATTCAGAAGCTGAAAGACGCTCGCGACGGCCGGTGAAAAGACAGTCCGCGATAGCGCCGAACGAGTTTGCGTGCGGACGCCATTGAGTATCATTCCCAAGAGGTCTAAGTACGATTCTTCGACGTCTCGGGGCGACTCCTGCACTGACTGAACTCGAGTGGCACACGAGCGCTGTTCCAACCCCCGATGCGTCAGTCTCGGCGGGGGCCCCGC
>CBIHQO010000409.1:0-6280 GCA_966211735.1 uncultured Schlesneria sp. | reverse complement strand
CTGTCAATTCTCAAAATCTCGCTAGACATCTGGTGACAAAAGCGCACCCCCCCCAAAAAACCTGCCATGGACTGACAACTTCTGCCATTTCGTAAGGTTCGAGACGGCTGAGGGCCAAGGGCCACGGGCCAAGGGCTGAGGGCTGAGGGCTAAGGGAAAAAAGGATGCAATGATGTACCTGCGAGATTTGCTATTCCGTCCCTTAGCCCTCAGCCCTTGCCCCTCAGCCCGAGTTTCGCCTCACCCAGTTGGTTTTTGATGCGTTGTTGATAGGCTACTTCTCTGCGAAATGACGCGAGTTGCTTCCTTGAAACTCTCCTCCCTAGGATTCGCCATGGCTCCTGAGACTTCGTTCGATCGCCGCCAGTTTCTGCAATCCACCACGCTCGCTGCGGCGGCGTCACTCGCTCCGGCGATGTTCAACAATGTTTCGGCTCAGGAAAGCCCCAGTCAGGATCTCACAGCGGGCGTGATCGGAACCGGGCGCGGGATGGCTCATGCCAACTCGATCCTGAATTCGAAAGGGATCAAGCTCAACTACGTCTGCGACGTTGACCAGAAGCGGCTTGATCTGGCGATGAAGACGGTGACGGATAAAGGAGCGAAAGCTCAAGGAATCACCGATTTTCGCCGCATGCTCGACGATCCCAAACTCGACGTGGTCTTCATCGCGACCGCCAACCACTGGCATGCCCCGGCAACGATCCTGGCCTGTGCAGCTCAGAAGCATGTCTACGTCGAGAAGCCCGGCAGTCACAATGCTCGCGAGGGCGAATTGATCGTCGAGGCCGCTCGTAAGTACAAGCGAGTTGTCCAGATGGGCAATCAGCGGCGTACCTGGCCGGGGATTCGCGAAGCAATCGCCAAGCTGAAAGAGGGGGCCATTGGCGAGGTGATGTACGCTCGCTGCTGGTATGACAATCAGCGTCCCTCGATCGGCACCGGCAAGCAAGTCCCCGTCCCCGCGACACTCGACTACAGCATGTGGCAGGGGCCGGCACCCGAACGTCCGTACGTCGACAACTTAGTCCACTACAACTGGCATTGGCGGTGGCACTGGGCCGGAGGTGAACTGACGAACAACGGCATTCACTCTTTGGACGTCGCTCGCTGGGGATTGGGTGTCGACCACCCGACTCAAGTCAGCTTCCTGGGCGGTCGGTACGCCTTCAAAGATGATCAGGAGACTCCCGACACCGGCACCGCCGTCTTCAACTTCGGCGATAAAGGGTGCAGTTGGGAAGTCAGCAGTTGCCAGCCTCGTCGCGAAGAGAAGCACAGCATGGTGATCTTCTACGGCAAGGAGGGCTCACTGCATATCATCGATCCCGGCTACAAGATCTATAACTTGAAGGGCGAAGAGACCGGGAAGGGGACCGGAACAGGCGGCGAGCACGAGCATATCAATAACTTCCTCGACTGCGTCCGCACGGGAGCCACGCCCAATTCCGAGATCGAAGAAGGCCAGAAGAGCACGCTGCTGTGCCACTTGGGCAACATCTCCTACAAGTTGGGCCGCATGCTGAAATTTGATCCCCAGACTAAAAAGATCATCGGCGACAAAGATGCCGAAGCTCTCTGGAGTCGTGAGTACCGGAAAGGCTGGGAACCGGTCGTCTGAATCGGCGAACTGTCGAATGCCATCTGCTGACCATGGCGGCTTTCCCGCTGCGATTGTTACTATCGAACGCGAGCCGGTCGCGCCGCATTGTGCCGGTCACCACATCGCTCCCCTATCACCCTTGGATTTCAACATGAATTGCCACATTCGTCTGTGGGCCACCCTCGGCCTGATGCTCGTCTCGACGGCCGCCTTCGCCGCAGATGCCGCCCCCAACACTTTGACAGACGCCGAAAAAGCGGCCGGCTGGAAACTGCTGTTTGATGGCAAAACAACAACGGGCTGGCGGAACTTCAAGAAGGATTCGATCAGCGAAGGTTGGAAGGTCGAAGACGGGGCACTCGTCCGATCCGGAAAAAATGCGGGCGACATCGTCACTGTCGATGAGTACGACAACTTCGAATTCACCGTCGACTACAATATCTCCAAGGGCGGCAACAGCGGGCTGATGTACCGCGTCAAGGAAACCGGCGGAGCCCCCTATCTGACCGGTCCTGAAGTCCAGATCCAGGACAACAAAGACGGCCACGATCCTCAGAAGTCGGGCTGGCTCTATCAACTCTACAGTTCCGACAAGGACGCCACCAAGCCGCCGGGCGAGTGGAACACCCTGCGAATCGTGATCGCTCCTGAAAAGTGCGAACAGTTCATGAACGGCGAAAAATACTGCGAGTACGTCATTGGCAGCGACGACTGGAACGAACGCGTCGCCAAGAGCAAGTTCGCCAAAATGGAAGGCTTCGGCAAAGCGACGAAAGGCTTCATCTGCCTGCAGGATCATGGAAATCTGGTCTCATTTCGGAACATCAAGGTCCGTGCGATCACGAAGTAATTGGCATGGCAGGGGATGCCACGGTTTTGAAGTCTTCGACAAGGCCGTGTCATCCTCTTCGTAGGACGGGTTTCCAACCCGTCCCCTTTCTTGATCTCTGGCTGGTAACTCCGAGACAGTGAAACCGTGACGTTCATTCCTGCCGATGAAGAACAAGCTGGCGACGAAGGTGCCGCGCGCGAGCGTGAATTGGCAGCCATTCGCGGCTTGGCCAATGCCTACTCACGGCTACGTGGCGAAATTGGCAAGGTCATCATCGGACAGCAGGAAGTCGTCGATCAACTGCTGATCGCCATGTTCTGCCGCTCCCATTGCCTGCTGATGGGAGTGCCAGGGCTGGCCAAGACGTTGCTGGTCAGCACCGTCTCCAAGATCCTGCGTCTGTCCTACCGACGGATTCAATTCACACCCGACTTGATGCCTTCTGATATCACAGGGACCGATGTGCTGCAGGAAGATCCCGAATCGGGGCGGCGACTCTTTCAGTTCATGCAGGGTCCGATCTTCACGAACATCCTGCTGGCGGACGAGATCAATCGTACGCCCCCCAAGACTCAGGCCGCGTTGCTCGAAGCGATGCAGGAACGGCATGTGACGGTGGGATCCAACACCTATCGCCTGCCGATGCCATTCTTCGTGCTCGCGACGCAGAACCCGATTGAACAGGAAGGAACGTACCCGCTTCCTGAAGCACAGCTCGACCGCTTCATGTTCAATATCATCGTCCGCTATCCGACGTCTCCCGAAGAGTTGCGAATCCTCAAGCAGACGACGGGCGGAGAAGAACCGCAGTTGAATGTGACGCTGACCGGCAAGCAAATCCTCGCTCTACAGGAAGTCGTCCGCAAGGTTCCCGTCGCGGAACACGTCTTCGTGTATGCCCGAGACCTGGTTCGAGCCACTCGCCCCAAAGAACCGGAAGCGCCGAAGTTCGTGAAGGACTACGTCTCCTGGGGGGCGGGGCCGCGAGCGGGACAGTATTTGATTCTGGGCGCGAAAGCGCGAGCTCTCCTCGAGGGACGATTCCACGTCACCACCGATGACATCAAAGCGGTCGCGCATCCCGTCCTGCGACATCGCCTGGTCACCACCTTCGCCGCGCAAAGCGAAGGCTACACCCCCGATCGCGTGATCGATCTGCTGTTGGAGAAAATCCCGATCGAACTCAATCAACGAGCCGAAAAGCTGGCACGCGGCTGATCGCAAGGCAGGGGCAAACCCAATGGAAACCTAATCGCATCCCGCAAACCAGCACTCAGATCTGGCGATCTTCCAACTGCTGCTTCAGTTGTTCACGTTCTTGCCGAGTCACTTCCAGATCGAACATCAGATACTTAATGTCCAACCGAAGCTGCGACAGAGCTTCCTGAACCAATGACAAGATCCGTCGGCGCCGACGCACCGAATCAACGACACTCTGATGAGCCTGCAGCAGATCGCCACGAACGGGATCCGACAGTCCCTCAATACGCCTGCCAAGCTCGGCAAGCTCTCGCGGAATCTCGTCGTCATCGCCATTCGGAAATCGAGCATTCGATACCATGTTTTTCTCCCCCACATGCCTTTTCGACTGGTTGATGATTTTGTGCATCATGGTGGAGCAAACGCAATAGCCGCCCATAACTCATATCCCAGTAAACAGTTACAGCACCATCAACAGAGGAATGATGCCGAAAGTCATTGGGGCAAATTGTTGATTTCGTCTATTCGTAATTCGCGAAGTACAGTAGGATTCAGGAGTTAGCGAGAAAAAGACGTCTGATCGGGCCTGCTGCTTTTTTCCAACATGATGATTGGACTGACTGCAGCCGAACTTTCACTACATCCGAACTTTTGCGAATTTCTGATTCCCCCAGTTCCTGATGTAGCGTTAAAAGCGGATGGAGCGATAAAGCGCAAGATGCGTAATGCGAGAACCGCACGGATGCGGCCTTATCGATTTTGCAACTTGTTCGGACTCTGCGGCCTGGTGCTGCTGACAGTCCCCGCTATCGGTCTGTGCCGACCATTCGAACTCGATTTCGACGGCCCCGAAACCAGTTGGCAAGTTCGCTGTCGCAAGCGCGAGGCGAAGCTGGAAACCCAGGAGCGTCGACGCGAGGGAGCTCGGCAGGGCCAGGGAGAATTTATTCGAATCCGCTCCAACGTGGAGAGTACGCCGCTGCTGGCCGACCACAAGATCCCGGCTTCTCGCGTGCTCGATGAGTTTACCGCGTCGCTGTGGGTGCGATCCGATCGCCCCGGCGCCACGTTAGCGATCCGCATCTCGATTCACGGCAGTAAGAACCCGGAAACAGATGCACCGCTCTCGCTCGTTGTTACCGGCGACAAATACGACGAACCTGGCAAATGGCAACAACTCAAATGTCAGACAACCGACAAAGCGGTGAACGACAAATTGCGTCTGCTGCGTGCCGGCAAAAAAGTGACGATCGATCCGGCCGATATGTACATCGACCAGGTCATCCTCGGCAGCCAACTTAGCAATGGCATCACAGAGATCATGATTGACGAATTGCTGGTCGAACCGATCGTGCCGGTCGATTTTGCCATCGAGAAGCCATCCGCTATTCGGCCAGTGAGTGGAGTCGACCCACAACCGAAGTCCGTTCCGGTGGAATTCAACCTTCATCGGATGCGGGTTGAAGGGAAGCCGTTCCTGCCTCGAGTCGTCCCCCATCGCCAGGAACGTCCCGAGGTCTTGGCCGATGCGGGCTTTAACGCGGCGTGGGTCGGTGATATTGAAAATCTCTCTAACACCGGCCAATTTCGAGACCGAGGGGTCTGGCTGACATCGACACCCCCCTACGCCAAGGGTTCGGATGGACAACCGCTCGATTCCGACGATGCCAGTCTACTGCCGTTCACATCGTCGAGTTCCGCGGTCTTGTTCTGGATGTTCGGCGCCCGCATGACAATCGATGGCCGACCTCGGTTACCAAGCTGGACGAATCAGGTGCGTGATGCCGATCGAGCCTTCAAGCGACCGCTGGCCGCAGACATCGCTGACGACGAACGCATCGCATCGCGACATCTCGACATGGTCGGCCTCAGTCGGCATGTCCTGAACAGCGGCGTTACGCTCACCGAGTTTCGGGACGAAATCATCCGCCGGCGTGACCGAGCCTGGCCCGGAACATTTTGCTTCTCGTGGATGCAGACCGAACCGGCCGAAGAATTGATGGATTTGAAACAGATCTCTCCCGAACCGGCAGTCCTCGAACCCGAGCAGTTACGATTGCAGGTCTATGCGGCACTCGCCGCCGGGTGTCGCGGCATTGGTTATTGGACCACCACTCCGCTGGATGGCGATGCGCCTGGGGCTCGCGAACGCTATCTGATGATGACACAGTTGAATCTGGAGCTCGGGCTGATGGAGCCCTGGTTGGCGACCGGCGCCAGTTCCCAGTTGATATCATTCACCGTCGACCACCCGGCGAACGGGGCGGCGAAAACTAGCCGAAAAGCAGCAGTCCCGGCTCCACAAAAAGAGGGCGAGTTGAGAGCCGCGTGGATCAAATCGGAACTGGGGGGTCTGCTGCTGCCGATGTGGCTCGAAGAGAACTCGCAATACGTTCCCTCGGCATTATCGGCCCAGGCGGAGGTGAGACCGCCACGGCGTGGCAGTTGACGACCACTGGTCGCGTGCGACCCCTTAATCGCGAGACCGTGCCGGGTGGACTCAAGGTGGTCATCCAGAAGTTCGACCAGACCGCCGCGATCCTTGTGACATCCGATCCCTCCATCATCGATCAAATCAACCAGAAGGTCTCGGCCATTCAGGAACGAAGCGCCACCGTGACCGTGGAGCTGTGCCACCTGAACCT
>CBIHQO010000408.1:0-6306 GCA_966211735.1 uncultured Schlesneria sp. | reverse complement strand
TGACCCTCGTGCACGAAGATCGGCCAGATCAGATCGTTGGCCGTCAAATGATTCTCACGCACCAGTCGCCGCGACCAGTCATGCTTGCGCAGGCGTCGCAACCGAGTTTGCGGAAACTGACCTGGATTCGTCGGGGACCAGTTCTCAAGCATGAAAGTCTCTTCTTCGCAATCCACACAGTGGCAGAGTCAGGGCAGTGTCGCGTTGCCGATCAGGCGATGAGTTCACCTCATCTCTTCTACCCGACATAGGCAACCACACGCTACCCAACACCGCCAGCTCTTCCTGAGCGGGGGGGTTAACTCCCTGGCCGATCAGACCCAGCGCCCCAACAGCAACAACATGAACATGCCCAGCATGCATGAGCTGTCCCGGCAGGAAAAAATCCCAATTTCCACAGACCCTTCCCCACTGAAAACTGCCTTTGTGCAGCACAGCTCACATGGAGCGGTCTCATTCCCAAGACCTTCGCATTCGATCTGTCACAAAACATCCACTTTTTTGAGGAAAACCGCCAAAAACGGGCCGATTTTGTCCCCCATTGTCAAAAATTGTCCTGGGCTGTCAAAAACTGTCAGTGCCCCTTCGTACATGATGCTTCAGCAGATCTCTTCGCCACTGTTCATCACGGACGCGGCCCGGTCAGTTTTCGCCGCGAAATTCAAAAATACCCCAAATGCCATCTAGCTTGAGTCACATCGGATATGGCATAACCGGACAGAGCAGACGCCAATTTGCCGTGGACCGTAACAACCGGCCACACCCTTCGACCCACACTGCCGCGGTCGATTTGTGTGGCCGGTTGTTTCACTTTAGCGGTCTGCAGTTAGATCCTGATCAGCAGGTGCAACCATGTCTGACATCCAGAACAAACAACTCTGCCAGATCTCTGACAGCGGGTGCCAATTACTGACAGAAACTGACACAAAAATTGCGGAGGTCAGGTGCAGACGGCCCGTGCGGCGCAGTTGGGCTCCCCTACGGAAGCAACGCTGCAGTATTCACTTACGCAACGAGCTCGCTCGTGAAACTGAGTCGATTTGGGAGCGAAATCTCGGCTTGGAGATCGAACACCCCCGTAAAACCCTGCCATGGGCTGACAATTCCTGCCAAATCGCCCTTGCGCGAGACACCGGCATCGTCTGCCCATCTCCTTTGGATATAATTGGTTGTGAACTCGAGTCGGCCAGAATTTGGAGTGCCTCGCCCAGACCCAAGGTGGTGACAACGGGCAGAACTCCCGATATTGAAATTACTGAAGATTCGCGATTGAAGGTGAACACGGTCTGCGCTTGCCCGGCAGAAGTTCAGACGGATATCCTGTAAACAGTTTAGCCACGACGAACAGCGGAGAATTGAACATGCCCACGTACGATTACCATTGCGAAGAGAATTCCCGCACGATCTCGGTGCAGCACAGCATGAAAGAAAAGATCAGCAGCTGGGGCGAGTTGTGCCAGCGAGCGGGTGTCGAACCCGGGAAGACCGCGACCAGTGCCCCGGTCGAGCGGATCATCAGCGGCGGGATCGCCCTGCCGATCGCCAGTGCCGCTCCGGCCCTGCCCATGTCGGGCGGCTGTTGCGGTGCCCCCAGCAGTTGCGGCCATCATCATTGATGAGGATGGCGGCGTTTCCCGTAGCCAAGGTCGCCAAGACCTTGGGCAAACGTCAATTGACGTTGTGTGCACATCGACTTCGCCCAATCTCTTGGCGAGATTGGCTACAAGACGGCGAGACCGTGGCCCCCACCAAAACCGTCGCTGCACACAGTCATCTAACCGGTGCGTTTTATCGTCAGGAGGATCAGAGTGTCTGAGCCCGCTGCACTCGTCGAGTTGATGCGTTCGTGGCTCAACTCGCGGCTCGACCCCGCTGCCTTGGCGTGGATTGACGATCGAGTCCAAGCCATCGCCAATGGCGACAAGAAGGCACTGTACCTGTCATTCGGCCTGGTTCCTCGAAAGGTCGGCAAGGGCAGCCTGAAACTGTCCGAGCGGGAATGCAACGCCGCCATCGCCGCGCGGCACGAGTGGAGTCCCGATCGCTGGAGCATCGACCAACTGGTCCGCACGATGCTGGTGCTCAGCTTTCCTTCCAGCGACATCGACGCATACGTCAAAACACTCGACCAGATGTATTCGACCGGTGAAGTCGGTGAGCTGATTGCTCTGTACCAGGCTCTGCCGCTGTACCCGAATCAACCGGCTCACATCTTGCGAGCGGCCGAGGGGATTCGGACCAACATCAAGGCGGTGTTTTGCGCGGTCGCTCATCACAATCCATTTCCGTCCGAGCAATTCAGCGACGACCAATGGAATCAGATGATCTTGAAGTGCCTGTTCGTAGAAGTGTCGCTGCGACCGGTGATCGGTGTGGACGAACGAGCCAACCCGCGGCTGATGACGATGCTCGTCGACTTCGCTCACGAACGCCGAGCAGCCCATCGTTCGATCCCCGCGGAACTGTGGCGCGGCGTGGGCCCCTTTGCCGATGATCGAGCGATCGCCGATCTCAAGACCGTCCTGACGACCGGCACCAGTGCCGAACGCCAGGCCGCGGCGCTGGCACTCAGCACCAGTCGACACCCTGCCGCCAAGTCCGTCCTGGCCGAAGCCCCCGAACAAGCCCACGCCATCTCCGCCGGCGAATACTCCTGGCGAACCGTCGCTGCCGCCGAACAGGCTCATTGAGGAGACACCATGCTCTACATCGACCCGCATAATTCCGGATTGTGGAGATATGGCCTGAAGTCTGTTTTGCAGACTTCTTCGGCATCAAGTCCGCAGTTTCGTCAATCGTCGGTCTTTGCAATTGCTGAAGCGCCATCGATGTCACGGCAGGCCGCAGTGCTGACATTGATAGGTCATAGTTCGGAGGAGACAAGTCTTGAGCGTGTGGGTAGAATGAGAACATGGCGCGCAGACCATCGCTAAATCATGGGATCAAACGTGTCAGAATTGAGGTATGGCCCGAAGGGGTAGGTACGCCCGACGTTTTAGCAGAGCGAGTCACTTACGCGGGCAGCCCCAAGCACAAGTCGCATCCCTCTCCAGCAGGGCCGCCCGCGCTCCGATCCGATGCGGCAAAGTGCGATAGATATCCCCCGGCGTCATGGCCAATGCTGCTAGAAGCGCTCCGCGTTGGAATTAGGGCCAGATGTGTCAGCGAATTCCGAGGCGCGTTTCCATTTCGTGCTTGGGTGTGGATTAACGACATTTTGCATGAGGCGCGTTTGACCAACGCCGAGACAGGTGAATATCACGGATTCCCAATAAATGATCCTAGCCAATATCCCGAACCGATCGAGCAAATAGAGGCGGCACCTCGTGTCACGATTCCTATCACTTAAATCCGACCCAATCAGTCAGCTCGTCGCCACCGATCCGCTGGAGCGCCAAACTTGGTGCTCGTTGCGTATTCAAGTAGGAGCAAGGTTCGCTTCTCGGCTTTGGGATAAATCGCTTGAAGATGAGAGAGACTCCATACATGTGCCAGCATTCCCAATTGCTGAATGGATTGTCCAAAATTGGTGGGCGATCTTTAACGAATTGTGTCCTTGGAATACAGCACCTCGAAGTCCCGCTCTCAACGCCGACTGGCTAAGTTGGACGAAGCGGCATTGTCTTCGCGCTGCTGATTCATCTCTCCTCTTGCCGAAACTGTACATTTACTCTGATGGCCGCGAGCTTGTTGCTGAGGCACACGCAGATCGAACGGGATCTCTGGCAAATTTGCCCGGCGAATTCATTGGCGAAATTGTCGAGATCATTGATCCATCGACTACGGAGACGGCACTCGGCAAGTTCATAGACCAAACGATCGGTCGCGTTGATGGAGTAGAAGACCATCGCATTGTGCTGCTTGCTAAACAGTGGGAAGCGATCCGAAATGCTGATCCGGAAGAAACGGAATTCTGTAAGCTCGCAGGGAGGATGGGACTGGACCCGTATTGCACCCAAGACATCACAGATAGCCTGGCAGAATTCCTCGAAGCACTTGGCGAAGCCGAATCACCGCTGGTTCGTGATCTGACCGAATCGGCACGCCCGGAGTCTGTTGAAGCTCAATGGTCATGGATAAACGAAGCGAGCGACGATCTAGGTCTTGGGCCGCGAACTATTGATTTACCATTTGCTCTTCCCGAGAGAATGGAAACCCCGGCAGAGTATGGGTATGAACTGGCCCGCAGAGTCCGATTAGCTGCCAATCTCCGATCCACCGAGGCCATTCAGTCTTTTGAGGATGTCGCAGGAGCCGCGATTGGTCGGCCATTTCATGTTCGATACCGCAATCATCTGCCGGGACACGGAATTAAGGCTATCAGTGGGCAATTGAAATCTGGCGATTTTGTCGCTGCTGGGCCTGAGCATCCGATTCAACGTAATCAGAATTTCACAAATGCTCGAAGTCTTTATCATGCACTTGCTACAAGCCAAGTCAGTCAGCGTCTTGTCACCGATGCTTACTCATTGGATCAAAAAGCCTCGAGAGCATTTGCTGCGGAGCTCCTTGCACCGAGAGAGGCCCTTACCAATGGGTTAGCTAGAAGCACTGTGGATCCGGACACCGTAGAAAAGTTCAGCAGAGATTTTCTAGTCAGCCCACGCGTAATTGAGCTTCAGCTGGAAAACGCTGGAATTTTACTCTCATCCGACTGACGTAATCACCGCAGTCCGCGCGAAGGTAAGGAAGTAGGCGCAAAATGCTTTATATCGATCCCCATATCCATATGGTGTCTCGCACGACAGATGACTACGAAGCATTGGCCGCTTCGGGTGTCAAAGCGATCATCGAACCGGCGTTCTGGCAGGGGCAGCCGCGCACGCAGATCGGCTCATTCCAGGACTATTTCTCATCGCTGGTCGGGTGGGAACGGTTTCGCGCCGCGCAGTTCGGTATTCGCCACTACTGCACGATGGGGCTGAATTCCAAGGAAGCCAATAACGAGGCGCTGGCGGAACAAGTCATGGACCTTCTGCCGCTCTTCCTGACCAAGGAAGGTGTCGTCGCTGTTGGCGAGATTGGCTACGACGACCAGACGCCGACCGAAGACAAGTTCTTCCGCAAGCAGTTGGAACTGGCAAAAGAAGTCGGCTTGCCGGTGCTGATCCACACCCCGCATCGCAACAAGAAGCAGGGGACGTATCGCAGCATGGATGTGATCGAAGAGCACGGTATCCCTCCGCACATGGTTGTGATCGATCACAACAACGAGGAAACGTACCGCGAAGTTCTGGACCGCGGCTACTGGTGCGCGTTCACGATCTATCCCGGTACCAAGATGGGCAATGAGCGGATGGTCGACATCCTGAAGGTCGCCGGTCCCGAACGAGTGATCGTCGACAGCTCGGCCGACTGGGGTAAGTCTGACGTGCTGGCGGTGCCGAAGACGGCGAAGCTGGCTGCCGAACGTGGGATTCCGCGAGATCAGATCGAAATGGTTTGCTACAAGAACGCGATCGCGGCGTATTCGCAAAGCGGACAGTTTACTGAAGCGGATTGGCTGAACCCACCCGCAGTCGATCAACGCAATTTGTTCGAAGGAAACAGCGTGTTGCGCGGCGGGCAATCGCCACGCATCGATGACGCGAACGAAGCCAACATCATTCGATAGAGGTCATACCCAACCGCGCAGCTCGACCATAGCGGTCTCACGAACGCCGTCACGTTCGTATTCGACCGGCACTTTGTCGCCGGGCTGAAGTTCGCCAATTTTTTCGACCAGGGTTTCGAAGTCGGAAACTGCATGTCCGTTGAATTTGATCAGCAAGTCGTCCACTTTGAGCCCGGCTCGATCGGCTGCCGAACCCGGCTTCACCGTATGAATCTGCAACTCCATCCGACCACCGAACTGCGAATACGGCGAAACTCCCAAACAGGCGGGGCCGCGCGGCTGAACCACCAGTGCGGGCAATGCGGCTTGCAACTCCGCGATCGCATCGTCGCTGACGTGGCTCCCTTTGATGCGGAACAGGGCTGGACCACGGATCTCGGATTGGATGCGGAAGTCTTCGATTCGTCGCAGGTACTTCAACCCGTCATCGCCACCCGTCCACTTCTTGTCAATGATGGCATACTCGATCGGCCGCAGACCTTCGTTCTCTTCCGCACCCTCCACCTTTTCGGTCTGCAAGAATCGCAGTTGGCCACCTAATTTGAGGAACATCGCAACCGCTTTTTTGTGACGGATAGGAGACCCCGCTTCGATCGCCGCTTCGGCCCGCGATGCCACCGTTGGATTTTCACTATGAGCAAGCTCATTAAATGCGAGTTCGATTCGTTCGTTGGTCTCATCGTCGCCAAGGC
>CBIHQO010000407.1:0-6313 GCA_966211735.1 uncultured Schlesneria sp. | reverse complement strand
TTGAACGAGCGGGACATTTCTATCCGCCCCTGTACCACGAGCGATTAATCGCTTGCTCAGAAAGTGGCGAAGTCCACCTGAGCGAAACTGATTGGCAGGCATTCATCGACGCTCAGTCGAATGATCTCGACGATGGTGACTGGTCACAATGGGACGGGCCGTATTCGGCCTCACCTGACTACTATGCGACATGCCTCGGCAGGTGGTCCGGTGCCCATGACGGGCTACAAGAGTTCATCAATCTTGCCAACTCAGTCACGGAAGTTCTCAAGCGTGAGGACTTCTCCGGCGTTGATGACCGCTATCTTCGGTTCTCCTTCGGCTCATGGCGAGAGTGGCTTTCGACGATTCACTCTTGGGCGTTCCAGTTTCAAATGCCGCTTCTATGCAGTGACATGACGCTCTGGGGAGCCGAGGATTTCAATCAGGATGACTTCTACGAACTGGCCGAGCAGATGAGCCAGACAGGCGACGTTGCGTGGCCACTTCATCCGGTAAAGTGGAGCCTCACGTATAATGTTTTCACATCGTCGGCAGCAGCGATTCGTGCCATCTTGCGGCCCCAAACCGTGATTGGGCTGAACGAGCCGTGGCCGAATGACAAGGCGACAGCAATCCATATTCCTGAAGAGAACGGTGACATTGCAACTGCATCGTGTCATCGGCTGGTGCGTACTGAGATGGGATGGATCTTGCAGCTTGCAGAATCTCATCGACCTATTTGGACTGAATGCCAATCGGGGCTGCATCGAATCGCCGAATTGATCGACAAATGCGGCCAGTCGTTTACGGAGGAAGACCTTTACAAATACGGGGCCAGGAATTTTCGGCAAGGAAGGCCAATTCACAAGAAGAAGCTTCTGGACGCCGAGGACGGCATTACAGAACGTAAGAACCAGAAAATGTGGCAACGCACAATTGACGAAGCAGGGTGCCGTAAGGTCGGCGAAAACCTTCAAGAGCTTATCAACGACCGAGATCAAGCGAACGATGCCCAGAATTTCCCGTTGGTTGATGAGATTGAAAAACAGATCGCCGCCATCAAAAAGGCGTACTACGTGAATAAGGATGGAATCGTGGTGCCAAGGTTATTCAGAGATGCGCAGCAGAAGAAAAACTATGATGCGATCTGTGCAACAATAGACGATTCAATCCAAAGCCTGAAAAAGCAGTTGCCAGCACAATGCACTGCAAT
Source organism: uncultured Schlesneria sp. (assembly GCA_966211735.1). Taxonomy (GTDB): domain Bacteria; phylum Planctomycetota; class Planctomycetia; order Planctomycetales; family Planctomycetaceae; genus Schlesneria. The sequence goes on along the minus strand of CBIHQO010000407.1, from coordinate 5,118 downwards.
GAAAGAACTCGAAGATCAACTCGTTTATGCAAATCTCAAGTTTGAACCAAATGAAAAATACACGCCGTGGCGTGTGGTACGATGAATTTGACGTTGCTTTTCCCCACAAGCGTGTAACGTGCCCCGTGCGGGGTTCGGACATTAGCTGAATGATTTCGTTGACTTACAACAGCCGTTCCCAGACCTGACCAAATCGATCAGCAGGTTCTCAGTGGCTTCATGTCGTCGAAGATCAGCACTATTCGGCGTGCAATATCGGCATCGCACGCAGGTCCAACGCTCGATTCTCTCGCCACCGACGGTATCAGTAGTGGATACTGGATACGACTTCTGTTTCGAATCCCTGAATCAGGAGTCCAACCATGTCCGCTCGTTGTCCGTTCTGTCACTCTCAATTGTCGTCGACGGCGGTTGCCTGTCCAAGTTGCACAAGGGACGTTCGTGACTTGCAGCCCATGTTCGGTTCGCCCCCAACGCCACAGGATCGGTTGCGGCGCACACAAACGCAAGTTCATGGTCTCGGCTGGGAGCTTTTCGTCAAGCTCATCGTCATCGCTCCGCTCGCAGTCCTTGCAGGCTTGCCACTGCTTCTGGTGGTGATCGCCTGCGGTACGATCATCGGCCTCTGGATACTGGCCTCCAATGGAGGAAAGCATTTTGAATGACGATCATGACATTTCGGTAATCGAGGCCGAGCTTCTTTCCGTCACAACAGGAAAACGTGAGGGGAAGCCCTTGATCCTGATGGGCCTACGGATGGAACCCGAATTCTCGTTCGAGTCTCACACCATCGCCCTGTCAGCACAGCAGGCTCGCAGACTGATTGACGATCTCACTGAGCAATTCAGTCAGTCGGCGTTGCTCAAGGACGTTGAGGTCTGGGATACCGAAGCAAAGCAGGTTCTTGAGTGGATCATGCGATCCGAAGCCGAAGATCAAGATGAATGATCCCACGACAAACTATTGGAAATCAAAAGCTGTCCGAATTTGCTTGTGGAGTCGCCCGAGGTATCATCGGCGGCCTACACCTGCGGTGTCTGCAGGTTTTTGAACTATTGGAGATAAATGGGAATCATGGTGGCAACCCAGCCACATTGACAATTCGAACGACGAGTGATCGTCGGTTCTGCTTCCACCAAACGACCAACCTGAGCCTGAAAAGACTCTTGAAATACAAGAAGCAGTGCTGCCGAGCGCTCCCCCGCACGGGGGAGTGCTGGCATGCGCTGTTCTTGTACCCCTTGGTCGGGGTGGTGGAGCGGTTGTGTGTCGGCGCTCCCTTTTTTTGCGCCCACTTCAACCGCTCTTCGACGGCTGAACCTCTTTTCTCGCCGCTCTCGTGTCGCTGCTACAGATGTACAGCCCAGACTGCCATAGCCGTCCGAGACCCTCCCCAAGACGAGAACAGAACAATGAGAATCCGACAGGCTACCCTTACCTGGCAATGCTTTGCTTTCGCACTATTGCTGCTCGCAATCTCTAATCTCAACCTGCATCCAGCGTTCGCTCAAACAGGTCATTCGGCGAAGACCAGAATTGCACGAAGTGACTTCCTCTTTGGCGTCAATCTTCCGTGGTTCGATGGTGCATACGGTCATGATCTCGGACGAGAAGCTCAGCATCCCAATTATGGCGTCTGGTATGACGTGAAGGGCAACAGTGACAAAGTTTCATCATACTTCAATGACATTGACGCCATCGGATTTCGGGTCGTTCGTGTGTGGTTGATGGAAAGATCTGAGGGTTGGGAAGTCGACAAAGACGGCATCATCACCAAGCTGAATGACGCCTTTCTTCGGAATGTCGATGACGTTGTGGCGAGAGCCAAAGCCAATCACGTCAAATTGTACCTTTGCCTGACAACCGGTTGCGGTGAGATCGATTTCCCAAGCCACTTGAAAGATCCAAAGCAGCAGAAGGCGTATCTCGAAAACTGCGTCAAGCCACTTGCAAAGAGATTCAAAGGGAATGATACGATCTTTGCATTCGACATCATCAATGAAATTGAGTCGGAACTTCGTGACAGTGTCGGGCCAGACAAGATCGACATCGATCAAGCCAAGGCGTTCATTCGCAACAACGTCAAGGCAATCAAAAGTGAAGATCCAAAGCGATTGGTGAGTTCCGGGTCAAATTGGGACATGGTTCAGCACTTCAAAGGGCTTGGTCTCGATTTCTATGATATCCACGTGTACAGAGATGATTCCCATTTGCCGAACGTGCAAGATTTCATGGTTGATCGGCCAATCATTGTCGGTGAATTCGGTGTGGGCACGAAAAAGGACAATGACGACGCACTTCAACAGAAAGTCGTGGTGGCTTTCATGAAGAATGCGCTGGAACGAGGATATGCTGGCTGTTTTGTCTGGGCCTATGGACCAAGGGAGCGATATTTCAACCTTGTCCAAGAAGGCGGCAAGAGAAGGCCCGTTGTCGACGATATCGAAAGGATCATTAGGGCTAACTCAAAGCCCACCGAAGCGCAAGTTGCGAGCGATGCAATTCGCAAGAAACTTCGTGGGACCAAATGGACCAATAGCAACAACGCATCTTTTGAATGGACGGACGATGGTCGATTCCTTCATTGTGGAAATGAAGTTCAGTGGAAGGTATTGGATGCCCAGCGAGGTCAAATTGTGTTCGGTCCCGGTAAGACACACACGTTGATTTTCAATAAGGCGTTCACGGAATTTGAGCAGCAATTCGACGATGGATCGAAGACTTTTAAGGGGAAGCGGTCGGACAAATCAAAGAAGTGAAGGGATGATCCCTGCGGAACATCAACACATTTGGCTCGGCGATTTTTCTCCGCAAGGCTTATGACGAACCTCGACTTTGGGTCTGGCGATTCGCCCACGAAGAACTTCAGCAGTGGCGGAAGGTCATTTCCGTTGCGAGCGCAACTGCCTCACTAGGGTTCCCTCATTGGGATTTGCTGTTCATACTTCTGCGGTTCACCCGGCGTTGTCATGCCAGGGAGTGACTGCCACCTCTTCGGTAGGCGTATTCAGAAGTGCGGATGAACTAGTGAAAGAACCTTCACCACGTTGTGCTTTCCTGTCATCGGAATTCAGTCAATGTCCAATTACTCCGTTCAGTATTTCATGTGGTCGTTCCAATGGCATTTTCAGGCAAGTGCCGAAAGCTCTTCAAAGGAGCTTTTCGAGGAACTCTTGCCCGGTACCAGTCCCCGAGTGCTTTTGGTTGGTTTATTGGAAGAGAGCAAACCTGATCGCCTTCCAGTCTGCGTGGAACCAGATCATTGCCCAATTCAGCCGGATGCCTTCAAAGATCTGGCTCAACTTGTGGTCGAGGAATTAAAGAATGATCCACGAAGAGGGATGTTGTACTCGCATCCTGTCGCCGCCGAACGAGTCCACACACGGAAGCTGCAAGAGGCGCATGTGCGAGCAATTGCACGATGCTGCGAGGACTCTAAAGCTGAACCAGATTCAGTGTACTTCGCATCGATGCCGACGATAAAGGACGGGTACTCGGTTTATTGTGTACTTAAGCTTGAGCGAAGCGCCTACGAACGGCAACCCAGATTACCGTACAACGAGATTCGAAATACCAAGGTCTGTCCGTCGTTCGTCGATGCTGTCATTGAAGAGTTTCTGTCCTGTTTGCAGACTGCGCTTTACGAGCCGGATGCGGGTGTGAACGGGAGCGTCGTCAAAGCAAGCACGGAGGAACTCTTACGTCGAGCTGGATCACGATTCCTGAGATCGATTGGATGGTCGGTATACCAACTCGACAGTTTGACGAATGCGTATGGCCTCTGCTCAGCGATGACGGCCATTGCAGGTCGCAATTACGAAAGTGAGCACGCATATGGCAAATTCGTCCTTTGCCAAACTGAAGAAATTGATTTCCCGGCATTTCTCAAATTTGAAACGCCGGTGAGTCTGAAGCAGCACGGAAGAATTCGAAAACTTCTCGAACTCACGAGAGGCGACTTCTCTCTAATTTTAGCCGACATCGGAGTAGTAGGCTTAGCCCGAAGCTCTGATGATAGGCGCCCCGACATGCAGAAATTCGAGATCGATATTCTTGGCCATCACTACTGGCGAGTAGTTCGGCACGGGATCACCTTGTGTGAATTTTGGTACGGAACTCCTCGAATTCCACGCCCTAAAGTCGATTTCACCCAATTTGCAGATTTATGCGAGCGACTTCTTCCTGACGACTCCGATGTCTCTGAGCTGTGGGACGTGATTGAAGCTGCGGTCAAACAACGGCATGGGACAACACTGGTGATTTCTGCGAAGGCTGCCGAAGAAGTACGGAGGTTGGCCGCTCAATCCACCAACATAATTCCAACAAAGCTTATCGCTTCCATGACGAGCGCCCTAAGCTCGATTGACGGTGCGATAGTGATCGACCAAAACGCTGTATGCCATGGTTTTGGAACCATCCTCGATGGTATGGCGGCCAAAGGTGGTGATCCTGGGCGAGGAGCTAGGTACAACTCTGCGATCAGATATCTTGCTGCACACGGCGGTGGATGTATTGTCGTCATAGTCAGCGAAGACGGCGATGTGACGCTTTTGCCGAAGCTTCGCTCACGTGTTCACCAGGGAGAGATCGAAAAGGCGATTCGCCACCTCCTTGAATCCGCACACGAAAGTCCGCTTCGACCACGTGTCTACGCAGAGGCGTTTAGTGCCGTTGAAGTATTTGATTTCTATCTCTCTCAAGAGCAATGCGATGTTGTGAATGAGGTCGTTACACAAATTGAGAAGGTTCTCGATGACGAAGGCAGGCAAATTAAGTTTATGCGTTTGCCGTTCAGACCACACACGGCGATGAACGAACTCTACTTCTTTGTTGAGAAAGATGCGTGACCCGCACTGCCATTCCAAGGAGTCGAGCACAATGCTGCAACTTTGGAGTTGCGGTGTCAGCCGAGGAACTGAGAGGCGACAAGTTGCTCGTCAACAGAAATTGGCACGGCCCCCCCATCAGCGTCGATTAAAGAGCCGGTTCCACTGAGCCTGCCTCGCCTCGTATTCTCGTCGCAGCCTTTCACACCTTTCGTTCTTGGTAGGAGTTGTCGGCTTTGTACTCCGATTCGGTTCACGTATCGTTTCCTGATCAAGCGATTTCTGCTGGGGT
>CBIHQO010000406.1:0-6336 GCA_966211735.1 uncultured Schlesneria sp. | reverse complement strand
TTCGCTCTTCACGATCTCGGCTACCAGCGCCGAGAACTTGTAATCGTTCTTGGCCAAGGCATCCTGGATCTGCATCACTGGTCTTCGGTCGTAATACTCCAAACCTCGGCCCAAGGCATAGATCATCAGCTTTTCGGTCAGGCACCTGGTGAATTGGTGCCGCTTCTCCATCAGGATCGTCTTGAGTTCGCCGGGGCCTTGAAACGCTTTGCCGTCCGGCAGAACTCCGGCCGTTTCAATGGCGAACTCGCCGTCTTTCGTGCGGAAAGCACCGATCGCGTCGTAGTTTTCAAAGGCAAAACCGATAGGATCCATCTTGGCGTGACAATTGGCACAAGCCGGATTCGCCCGATGCTGCTCCATCCGCTGACGCAGCGATCCGACCAGTTGCTCCTTCCCCTCGGGCAACTCGGGGACATCCGGCGGCGGTGGCGGAGGTGGTGCTCCCAGAATCTGTTCCAGCACCCAGCGGCCTCGTTTGACGGGTGAGGTCCGAGTCGGATTCGAGGTCACGGTCAGGATGCTCGCCTGTGTCAGCAGGCCGCCGCGCAGTTTTTCGGGCAGGTTAACTCGCACGAACTCACGACGTGGGATCTGCTGACCGCCGGGCCGCTCGGCCTTCTGACCGATCCAATTGCCCGCAGTGTCTGCAATTCCGTAATGCCGAGCCAGCGTTTCGTTCAAGTACGTGTAGTCGGCATCGAGCAGTTCGAGCACGCTGCGGTCTTCGCGCACGATCGATTCGAAAAACAGTTCCGTTTCCTTGGCCATCGCATTACGTAGGTGTTCGTTGAACGAAGGGAATAGCTTCGGGTCGGGTGCGTAGGTCTTCAGCCGCTTCAGTTGCAGCCACTGCATTGCGAAGTTATCGACGAGCGCCTTCGACCGAGGGCTGGCGAGCATCCGCTTGACCTGGGCATCCAGGTTCTTCGTCAGTTCCCCACGCTTGGCCAGGTCGAACAGTTCGTCGTCCGGCATGCTACTCCACAGGAAATACGACAGCCGCGATGCCAACTGGTATTCGTCGAGCGGCACCGAGTCCGCCGCTTCCGGTTGTGCAGAGCGATCGTTCAGTTCCAAGCGGAACAGGAACTTGGGCGACACCAGCACGGCCATGATGGCTCGCTGCATCGCCGCGTCCCAGTTCAGGCCATCGTTCTGAGCGAGCGTGGCCATCGCCATTAGACGATCGATCTCGTCGCGCGTGGCGGGTCGACGATAAGCGCGCGACACGAACCGATTCAACACTTCACGAGATTGATCTTCCTTCGACTGATTGGGCGCGACAGCCAGCAATCGACGATGAGCGGCAGGTCGCCCATCCAGCGGTCCTTCCATCCCGAAGTAATCGACATAGAGCGTTGTTTCAGGATCGGCCCGGTCGGGGATCGATGCATCTGCCGGTTCATCGGCCGCTCGTTCGCGACTCGGGGGAATCGCCGGCTTCACAATCGCGACAGCCATCCGTTCGATCCCCTTGGTCGGCGGGACTTTCACGACGATATGTTGTGCCTTATCGGCAGACCGAGCGGTCACTTCGACCGTTTGCAGGATCGAGAACGGCCGCAATCCCGCGACGGCCAAGCCCGACAACTTGCCGGCCTCTTCATCGTTGACTTTGCCGGGCACGTTCTTGCCGCAGACGAGGATCGCAATTTGAACTGGGCCGTCAGCGGTCGTTTCGGCATAGCAGTTCAGCTTGAAATTGTATTCCCCGTCATCCGGGATCGAGTACTTCGTGTGCAGCGGCCCCGTGAAAATCGCATTCGGATTCGGCCTGGTCGAAATTCCGCGCCACTTCTGTTCCGTGACTCCCTGCCCGGCCGGTTCCAGATACCGAGCCCCCATGCCTCGATCGGTGGGCTTGGGAGGATTCGGCACAATCGCCCGGTTCACGATCGATTCAGCGGCCGACAGATATCGCTCCATGAGCACGGGCGACAGCGTCAACACATCCCCGATGTTGTCGAAACCATGGCCAATGTCATCCGACGGAAAGTCTTCGGCAGGATTGAAGTCGACGCCGACCAGGTCCTGGATCGTGTTGTTGTATTCGACGCGATTCAGTCGCCGAACGGTAACTCGACCGGGATCTGGCTTCGCATGCCGATCGGCATCGTCAAAGAGCGCCTTTACCAGCGTTACAAACTTGTCGACTTCAGCAGGATCGGGCTTCGCCACTTCCTTGGGGGGCATCTGCCCCGTTTCGACCATGTCGATCACGTTTTCCCAGACGCCGCGTCGAGTGACCAACGCTTTGACATCCAGGTCACCCGCTAACGACAGGTCCGCCTTCGGTTCTTTAGCACCGTGACATTCCACGCAATGCTTTTTCACAAACGGAACGGCCTCGCCAGCAAAGCGATTGGTGAGCGACGCCGAGTCATCAGCCGCCATTGCAACGGACGCAACAACGCTCAGCGATAAAGCGAGCGACAATATCCAATAGCGCATGATCATGAATTGCGGCAACTTGCAGAGGGACAGGCGGGAAAACCAAGCAGCAATCAAGGCGGGACCGACACTGAAATATATCGGAAAACGTTGCTGTCTACCAGCAAATTTTCCGTCCCTGCGCCAGTTTGAAGTACCTGAAGAAAGACTGAAGAGATGGACGACGGAACACACGAAAAGCACGAGAGAGAGCAAAGACTGTGAAATCGCTGAGGGCCAAGACCGTCACTTCAGATTGCCAAGAGCGTTCGCAACTTCTCGGGCTGAACCGAATCGTCGGTCTGGCGCCTTCGCCAAACATTGCAGCACGATCGCATCAAGCTCTGGAGAGGAACATGCACCAAGCTGACCCGGCGCGACTGGCACAGTCGCCGACAGCACATTCCCCATCGTCTCTGGCAGGTCGCGACCGGACATCGGTGCGCGGCCCGTCAACAGGCAATAAAGAAGTGCGCCTAAACCGTACACATCCGACCTGGTCGTGATCGGACCGAATGCATCCGATATCTGCTCGGGGCACAGAAAGCCAGCGGTACCACCACGCGGAACCTCCTCGGGGTCCACGGCATATCGTGCCAGGCCGAAATCGCATAAGGTGACGCGACCATCATGACGCAACATCACATTGGAGGGCTTGAGATCGCAATGTAGAACGCCGACTTCATGCGAGGCTGAAATGGCTTCGGCCACTTGCAGAGTGATCGCAATGACATCTGCTGGTGATCGCGGCCGCTCTGACCGCCAAGCGGAAAGATTGATGCCGGAAATGAAATCCGTCACCAGGAACAAACCACCACGCCGCGTCACTCCCCAATCATGCATGCGCAAGATGTTTGGATGCCTCAGAAGCTTCAAGATATCGAACTCTGAGACCATCGCCTTGGTCGCTCGAACATCACTCCAACATTCTTTTCGCAGAAATTTGATCGCCACCTCTCCGTTCGTGGCACGATTGACGGCGCGATAGACCTTGCTGAACGCCCCTGCTCCGACGAATTGCTGAAGTAGATACTGTTCGTATTTCGCCGTCCCTTCCAAAGCGATTGGGGGGCGAACTGACCGGAGCTGCGACGATCGCACGCATGGCCACGGTTGCGCGTCGCCAACTGGCAGGGCTTCGCGAATCCGCTCCAAGGCTCTTCGAACAGTTCGTTCGTTGATGCCGAGCGCATTCGCGATTGTCACCACGTCGTCACCTTGCAGCGTTCTAACCAGCACCTCGCGCGCGGTCTCATCAAGTCGCGTCAGCAGATGCTCAATTTCTTCTGAGACGACGACGACGTCTTCGGCCTCTGGTTCCGCGGCATCAGGAAGGGTCGCCCAGTTCGAATTGTCGTGATCTTCTTGATCAACAGATCGGCGATCCGCCGTATGTCGCCGATTGGCTCGGCCCAACTTCCGCATCGCAAACGTGAGCAACAGCGGCCAAAAATCATCGTCGGCGTTGACAACCGCTCGATCTTTTCGAACGGCGACGAAAAAACTTCGATAAGCCGACATCAGAACATCTTCGGGATCGACTCGCCGAGCCAACTTGCGAGCCATTCGTGAGCGAATCAGCGCGAACAGTCTGCGCTGATAACGATGAAACAACACCGCGGCGGCCGCTTCGTCGCCATGCTGCCAGGCGTTCATCAATTCGCGATTCGACTCGTCTGGCATCTGCAGGCCATCACCATTCCAGAAAAAGTTGCCTCACACCCCATTTTAGACGCCCGGCAAACAACCGACTCGGGCATTCACCCCGGGAGACTTTATACCTCTTTTGGAGAACTACGATGACAATGGTCGTGACGGAACCCTGTTTCGGTTGCAAACATACTCGCTGTGTCGAGGTCTGCCCCTGCGACTGCTTTCACGAAGGAGAGCAGATGCTGTTTATTGATCCAGACTCGTGCATTGAATGCGACGCGTGCGTGGCCGAATGCCCAACGCAAGCGATCTTTCAGGAGGATAACGTGCCAGAAAAATGGCGAGACTACATCGCCCTCAACGCGGAAATGGTCCTGCAATGTCCCGCAATTACTGAAAGCAAAGTGAATAATTGAACCACGAAACACACGGAAAGCATGGAACGAAGCGACGAAACGAACTCTGATCGAATAGAAGCTTTCTCCCGCCGCGTCGGATTTTCGTGTGTTCAGTGTATTCCGTGGTTCCGGATTTTCCGCGTTCACCTACTACCGTTCGATATCCGACTTCGTGCCGGGGCCGACGTAGTTTTTGCCGAAGCGATTGGCGAGGAATGTCGGGAACTCGACTTGTTCCTGACGGACGAAGCCGGTCGTCGGCAGTTGACCGTGGACATGCATGTCGACGACGGCGCAGATGCCGGCGGCGGTGGTGATCTGGATGGCACTCCAGACTTCGTCGCCGTGCTGTTGATGATAGACCTTACGCGCATCCCACAATTGCACTCGTTGACCATCGCGCATACCGGTCGCCGTGCAGAAGATAATGACGACGTCTTGCAGCGTGCGCGGCAAGGCGTTTTCCAGGATTTCCTTGAGCAGTTCGCGTCGTTCCCTTAGCCGCAGCTCGTCGAGCAGGAACAGCATGCGGTCGCGGTGACCGATGTAGCGGACCGTTTTGTAGTTCAACTCGCGAACCTGTCCCTGATAAGTTTCGCAGAGTGTCCCCAATCCGCCCGATGTCGAGAAGGCTTCGTATTCGACGCCGTCGATCGACAGGTGTTCCAGTCCTTCGAGCGGCCAGACGTCTTCTCGTTTGCCCTGATGGATCACGTCGCACGGATTGCAGTATTCGTTGATCAGACCGTCCGTCGACCAAGTCAGATTGTACTTGAGCGAGTTCGTCGGGAACTCGGGCAAGGCGCCGACTCGCAGGAACAACGAGTCCAGTGATTCGAAACGACGGGCGAGATGATTGGCCACGATCCCGACGAAGCCGGGTGCCAGGCCGCATTGCGGCATAAAGATCTGACCGGGCTTCGCTCGCCCTGCCAATTCGCGGACGGCAATCGTCGTTTCGACGTCTTCCGTCAGGTCAAAATAACTGATCCCCGCAGCCAGAGCCGCGCTGGCGACTGAAGGATTCAGACTAAACGTCAACGCCGAGATCACAGCGTTCATGCCGGTCATCGCCGTCGCGAGCTGCGTCGCATCGGCCGCATCGACAACCATCGTTTCGACGCCCAGCTTCTTCTGCAGACGACTCAGAGCCTCGGCGTCGGTATCACCGACTCGAACGCGATAGTCGCCCGATCGCGTCAGCAAGAGCGCGATCATCCGGCCAATGGTCCCTGCTCCGAGCAACAAGATATTGGTCATGCTTCTACTCCGTTATTCAGCATTTTGTTCCGGTGTCACCACGATCGCAAAGTCGATGGCTTCTGATCCTTCAGCCAGCAACATAACCCACAGCCAGCCCGACTGCACTAGAAGAAGCCCATTCCACCCGCAGGTGCGCCGTAGAACCGTGGATCCTTGTCCATGCAAAAATCCCAAGCAAAAGTAGAGGGCGACTGCAAGCAGGGAAACAAATCGCGAAACTCTTCGAGGTCTTGAAATCCTGATATCTTGAGCACTTCCAATGAATGCAATCGCCCGATTCGCCGAAGCCCTTCGACATTGGCATCTGACGTTTCGACATTCAATCGCTTCAACTTGGAATTCTTCGCCAGCACGTGCAGGCTGTCATTCACCCAGCAACCTGTGAAAGCGAGGGTGTCAAGATGAGGCGCCCGTCGCAGGCTGGCGAGAAATTGAGGCGAAATTCGTGCTCCATGCAGCGCGAGAGTCGACAGGGCGGGAAACCCATGCAGAGGATCAACATAATCGGAAGTCATCAAGCTCAGCGACAATAACTTAAGCTGCGGCAGTTGGCTCAACCCATTCAGCGATCCTTCTGTGAAGTCGACTT
>CBIHQO010000405.1:0-6338 GCA_966211735.1 uncultured Schlesneria sp. | reverse complement strand
ACAGCATCTTCAAACAGTTCATCAGTCGTTCGAGCCACCGCGATATAAGTGAGATGCCCATCGTCATCGGGTTCGTCCGCGAAATCCAATTGAAGCTGCCCAGAGGGTTCAGCGAGCAATCCGTTCTCGAGTCGATGCAGCAATCGCGAGGTTGATTCGATCACGCTAATCCGCGATAGCGGCGAGGCGTCAGGAAACAGTCGTTGCAGTCGGTCGAGCCCCTTGCGAATCTCAGCGGGTGGCAGGCCAGCGTCGATCAGTTCGCTCAGCGTTCGTGCGGCGGCCACTTGCTGGAAGTCAAACAACGCGACTCCGTTTACAACTTCTGATGGTTCAATTAGACCCCGCTTCAGCCATTGTCGAACACGTTCACTTGGAAAACCCAGGATCCGAGCCAACTCGATCACCGTGTGCCGCCGTCGGATCCGGTCGTCGTAATCGACAACGCTTAGGTGCTTGAGAAAGGTTTCTTCGAACAGGATCTCGAGTTGGCAGCCGCTCGCTTTCAGGCGATCAGCCTCGTCAAGAATCGCTGTCGGCTTGGCATCAGACCCCAGCGGCAGCTCACCTTGACCGACAATGAGATATCGCGTTCGAGGCGAAAGTGTGCGAACGAGTCGACCGCCAGATTGACGGATGGTGTTGGCAACCTCCAACCGCGACATCGAAGCGAACCGCCCCGTCACGGCGATGTCGGTCCCTTCAAACAGGTTCCCGGTCACGGATTGGCACTCAGGAGGTTTACGAATGCGGTCTGCTGCGGCCGCTCACATCATCCAAGTTGAGCGGACGATCCGCCAACACGTTTGGTCACACTGGAGGCGAGTTTGAGGCCGTGCTGGGTCTGCTGGCCTTGAGCAGCCTGGGTCAGTGCCTGGCCCATTCTCATCAGACAAAGCCCGAGTTCCTGGAGGTCGCTGGCATTGCCTGTGACGGGAACTTGTTTCAGCCGCAGGGTGAGTTCCAGCCGGAGTTCGTCATCATCATTAAAGTCGGCCAGAGCAGGCTCGACCTCCCACTGGCAAGTTGTCTCGCGGTTCGAGATGGCGATGATCTGGTTCAGCTTGCCGTCGACAAACGCTTCGACATCAGTACAACGGTCCTCCAGAATCTGCGTTCTGGAGTCGACGTTGGTGGCAAGCTTCCACGAATCGTAGTTCATGATGGATTGACCATGAGTGGTGCCCGATCAAAGGCTCCGCCTGCTCATGCAATCCTTTACCGCATTCATTACACAGATCGCTCAATAGTGTTGCAAGATGTGATTGATCCAAAATCTCAGAAGAGAATGACACTTTCGGCCGACTCGATCACCGGTCATAGATGGATTTGAAACGCAGCTTGCATTCGGAATTCACGTTACGAACTGCAGTCGGCCGAGTTCTCGGCTTGGGAATAAATCAGATGAGAGAACAAGGGGATCGGCGAACGATCCGGGTGATCTACTCAGGTCGCGTCCAAGGTGTCGGCTTCCGGGCGACAGCTCACGGGATCGCACAGCGGTTTCTGGTCGTCGGCTATGTTCGAAATCAGCCTGATGGGACTGTGGAACTAGTCGCTCGCGGGACATCGGCTGAGGTCGCCGAGTTCCTGTCCGCAGTTCAGCAGCGATTGGCCAGGCAGATTCAGAATGCCAGCCAGGAACGGATCGCCATGGACGAAGACTTCGAGACTGTTGACATTCGCTAAACGCGGCGACTAGGTGATCACTCTTTTTCTCCATTTGGAAAAAGTGCCAGGTCATTCCTAAGTCGGCATGATCCGAAAAGCCGACACGATCGATTCAACAGAACTGCAAGCCACCCCACGGTTTGAGTTGGGCGGTTCGAGTCAGAATCCTGCTCTCTCCGCGATGGCTCTCATGCTTGCCAAACGGAACGACGGCGTTATACTCTCCCCGCACGCTCGCATTCGGGATCCGCAATCACAGCGGACTCGACCAGCAGCGGTGACAAGCCCAGGTGGCGGAACTGGCAGACGCGCTAGGTTCAGGACCTAGTGCCTTAACAGGCGTGCAGGTTCGATTCCTGTCCTGGGCATCAAATGGCGAAAGGACTTGGAGCTAATACCTCCAAGTCCTTTTTCTTTTCCCAACGTGATTTGGGGGCAGATTGGGGGCAATGATTGAGGTTGCGTGGCACCTGCGTCGCTTGCAGTTAATGCGACACTTTGGGCAGGAGGAAACGCAACTATGGCATGGATTGAACAGCGTGGCGGACAGTTTCATCTGGGGGTTCGCCTGGGCTCTCAAAAGCTCAAACGATCTTTGAAAACGGCCGACCCTGACGAGGCCCGCGACATAGCGGATCGTGTCGAGCGTCGACTGAAGTTGATCGAACGAGGCGACCTTGTCGTACCGCCAGACGCAGATCTGCTGACGTTCCTGATTTCGGACGGGAAACTCAGCAATCCAGCTCAGATCAAAATTGGTCTCACCCTCGGAGATCTATGTGCGAAGTTTCTTGAGGAACTGCCGCCAAACTCGTTGGAGCAGAATACCGTCTATACGGTCAAGATCCACCTAGCCCATATCAAGCGTGTACTCGGCGAACGACTTCGCGTCGACTCGCTGTCATTCAGCGATTTGCAACGCTACGTCGACAAGCGTTCTGCAGACATTGGCCCACGCGGAAAGAATATTAGTGCTGTCACCATCAAAAAGGAGTTGACGAGCTTCAGTGGCGTCTGGAATTGGGCAACTAGAACTAGCCAGGTTAAATTCCCTTTTCCGAATAAGGGCCTGAGATATGCGAAGGTTGACGAGAAGCCACCATTTCAGACCTGGGCCGAAATCCAACGACGAATCGACCTCGGGGGGCTTTCGGATGTGGAAACGGCCGAGCTATGGGAAGGACTGTATCTGACGGCGGAAGAGATCGAGCAGGCGCTGGACCATGTCGAGAAGAATGCCATCATCCCTGCCATCTACCCGATGGTGGCCTTAGCAGCGCATACGGGAGCCAGGCGGAGTGAGATACTTCGCTCCGAAGTCTCCGACTTCGACCTCTCCGCCAATACTGTCCGACTTCGCGAACTCAAACGATCGCGCGGCACGCGCACGATGCGGACTGTCCCGCTTTCAGCACGCCTCAAGAAGGTGATTGAGATCTGGCTGGCCACCGTGCAGGGCCGTCACACTTTCAATGTCGACGGCATTCCACTGACGGTCGATGAAGCATCGCACTATTTCAATCAAACTCTTAGCGGCAGTCGATGGACGAACGTTCGCGGGTGGCACGTGTTTCGGCATTCATTCATCTCGAATTGCGCAAGCCAAGGCGTCGATCAGCGAATGATCGACGCCTGGACGGGCCATCAAACGGATGAGATGAGGAAGCGCTACCGTCATTTGTTCCCAACGATTCAGCGAGTGGCGTTGCAATCTGTTTTTGGATAGGTCACTGACCAGCCAATTTGGTTGCCCGTGTGCTTGTGGTATCATGCCACCATGAAAGACGTCTTCCACGGCTGGCGACGAAAGGCAGGGGTAGTCCTGCTGGTGGTGGCGTGCTTGCTTGCTAGCGCATGGATGCGGAGCCAATTCTCTCGCGAGGTCTTCTGCTGGTCGATTGGCCACGACGCTGAGGTCGTCATTTCCGACGATGGCATACTGTCGTGGTGGAGACTGTCGCTGCAGCATCCGCTTCGACAAAGCTGGAATCCCGGTTTCGTTAATCGCGGACGCGATGGTACTTATTATTTTAGGGCCAGAGACTGGTACGTGGAGTTACCCGAATCCTATTCGTGGCTTTCGGTCCCCTACTGGTCGATTGCCGTTCCACTAACGCTACTCTCCGCCTACCTGATCCTCTGGAAGCCACGGAAGCGGGTTTCAGGACCGCCACAAAGTTAGGACAGTACCCCTGATTCTGAGGGAAACCAGTGGGAACCATATGATTTCTGAAACTGTTAGTTCACGAAGGATGCTCATTTACACCGCCCTCGTGCTAGCGGCAATATGCCTCGTCGCAGTCATTGCAAATGTATGGCGTCACGCATTCATCTCGCATACCGACGTCGTTATCGTAACCGCGTCGTGGCCTGGTTCAGGTCGAGGCGGTGGCGCCTTCGAGGGAAAGAAGCGAGATCGTTTCTGGATCAAATGTTTGCGGAGACGCAAATCGATGATTCGGTGCGATATTCTCAGTTTTCAACTCTCCATATCTTTTGTCTGAATGAAGAAGGGAAGTGCTTTGGGGGAGTCTACGTTCGGGCAACATACCGCTCGACTGGTACTAGAGTGTTGGAACGTCTCATT
The DNA here is from genome assembly GCA_966211735.1 of uncultured Schlesneria sp. Classification (GTDB taxonomy): domain Bacteria; phylum Planctomycetota; class Planctomycetia; order Planctomycetales; family Planctomycetaceae; genus Schlesneria. The sequence goes on along the minus strand of CBIHQO010000405.1, from coordinate 2,080 downwards.
GACAGAGCTGCGCTGGCAGAACCAATTGATGATGCTGACTTCGAGGCGATGCGCCAAGAATTGAAACCGTGGTTACGTAATCGCGAGCGGATCTTTATCCGGTAGATGTTATATTCAGATCCTGGCGCTCGTCCTAGAACAGAAGCAGCCTCGATTCTCCAACCTCGGATCCCCGCGGTGACTCAGGAGAGTGGAGCCGCTTTCGTAGACTGCGACTCCGCCCTAAATGCCTTTAGTTCTTTTTGCGAGGGATCTGGCTTTCCCCTTCGGCCAGAATAAGCTGGTCTATCGTAAGGATAAGAGTCCTTCCGACTGAATTCTCTCTAACTCTTCGTGTGAAATCATCCACTCCTTCGAGTTGCCACGCCCGCATGATCGCTTCTCAGCGCGGATTCGTTGATGACGGCACCACTCTCGCACGGTGAACTCGGCTTTACCCAGGATCTTTGCGAGATCTGCAGTCGAATAGAATTTTCGAACGACGCGTTCCTGCAGTAACAGCCGTAGTGCTTCCTCAATTCTGGCCAATCGATCCCAAACAGCCACCGATTCCGATGTCATGAAAAGGCTCCTTCCAAAATGTGTTGAGCTTCCTTGATGTTGATCCTGCAATCGATGTTCGCGGCGATGATCCGGTAAGTGCAATTCATTCGCCAGGTGGAAATCACACCGCGTGCGAGCAACTCTTCGAAGTACTTTTCCCAAGCAGCATCGGAATAGAATTGAAGTCCTTCGATTTTCGCGATTGCACTTAGGATTTTGTAACGCCTATTTACTTGAGCTCTCTTCACTCGACGTTCACGGCTCATGCGGCCTCCATTCGAGGAGAGTCGCTGTCCGTCGAACTACCTTCCATGTTCACGAAACCCAATTCAATTGACTTCGCTCGGTAAGCCTCTGCGAACCCTTTACGATTCCAATAAATTTCCATTCGCTCGACATACTCACTTGCCGCAGCATTGAACGTGTCTAGCCGTCTCCTCGCCGCATAACTCAGCAAGCATCCGGCAGCATGGGAGACGAACCAACTAGCGTCGGCCGGGCTTTGAGAGTCCGTTCGCACCAACGGCTGAGGCTCACCGAATTGACGGTCGCAACATTGGACAGCGATCCACCAGGGATGGACCGTGCGGCGTGTCACATTTTCATTGTCGTGAAGTCGCAATGAGAACCAGCCCTCTGTGAGAAGTTTCCACAGCCCCGGAATCATCTGTCGAAGCTCGGCGATGGTGTTGACTCCATACGCCTTCAGGTAGGGACGACGGATTTGGAACTCAACGCGCCAGACTGATTGGCAAGTGGATAGCTTCCACACTTCTAGAAACCAGAGCTTCAGCCCCCCTCTCATCACTTCGACTGCTTTGTCATAAATTCGCAATTGAACTGCGGAATTTCGTGCACCTTGATAAAAGGTTTCTTGCTTTCCGTCCTTCATGTGATGAACGTGTGTCCCCCCAGACGGCACCCGCAGTGACAACAGAAGCTGGTGGGGAATTCCTTCTGGGATGAGGAAGTCAGCAGCCAGGTCAACTCGACTTGGCTTTGTCTCAACGACCTCGCCCCCAAGTAATTCAATCTCAGAAACGACTAGCGCAATTGCGCCTTCCATGCCATGTCGCCACAGCGTTTCGGAGTTGATTGACGCATATACGTTGGGGGTGTCACCCTGAGGGTCACGGCTACGACCTAAAAACAGATGGAACTCGGCCCATTGCAAATGCCATCGATACGCGGGGGCTCGCCCGCTGGGGAGTATAAGGAACTGTCCGCCGTTCATTGTGATTCCGGATGTTCCAGCGGCCTTAGTCTTCCCGTCTTCTAGCTCTGCTGTCTGCTGGTCCCACTGGTCACTCCAGCGAACGTAGATACTGACATCGAGGGAATCGATTCCGCAGGCAAGAAACTTTGAACCCTCTAGGTTTGTAATTGGTTCATGGGGTGTTACGGACAACCCCATGAACGGCACGGAGTCGGCCGCGGCCCCCCCCGCATTCGCGGGTCCCCCCGCGTCCGCCTCCTCACGGTGTTCCGTGAGGGCCTGGACGCCCCCGGACGGCATTTCGCCTTGGGGGCGAAGCGA
>CBIHQO010000404.1:0-6345 GCA_966211735.1 uncultured Schlesneria sp. | reverse complement strand
TATTCGAGCCTCTAATGGCGTGTTCCGAAGACCGCACACGCCCTCCTGACTGGGAACAATACTCAGCAGCACTTTGCGTTCGGCGAGTCGGTTGCTCAGTCCGTTCAGGCGTTAATCCATTCGTGGGCCTTGTCGAGATCTTTCACATCGAAGTACTTCATCGTCGCGGTCGTAAACGGGCGGCAGAATGTCGCCATCCCTTGCTCCCATTTCGATTCGCCGACGATGGCCAACCGTTCGATATGCGAGAAGTGCTTGATATCAAACTTCATGTCTTCCCAAAGCGCACCCGCATCCCAACCATGAAAGTCATGCATGACAAACAGGATGCGTACTTTGCCGTGTCGCTTGATCGCGGCTTCGGTGACTGGAACAAATTGCTCGTAGGCTTCCTTGGTCAACTTCCCGGTGACAACAACCTCGATCACCTTGCCGTCCAATTTTTCCGTCAGTGCGAATGACATATCGTCCCTTTTCCAGTAAGAAAATCGATGATCTAAACCGGTGGTCGACTGCGTTCAAACATTGGATCCCTTTTGCCGTGCAGCCGATCTGCGTCAGCAACACTACCAAAAAAACGCGGCCATCCAGAGTTAGATGGCCGCGAATTTAAATCACCGCATTGAGATCGCTGAAACAAAACTTGCCTACTTGGCACCTTCTTCGACCAGTTCAATGTTGATTGTATTGTCCCCCTTGGCAACCGCTACGGTATCTTTCGACGGCACCAACTTCGCTGGTGCCTTCTGCTCCGCTGCAGGTTTTCCTTGCTCGTCATGTGTGGCAGCGGGGGTCGCGCCGGGCATGTACATGATTCGGTGCTGACCAATAACAGCTCCATCCCCATCTTTGTACGTTGTCACCACGAACGTTCCATCCGACTTGATTGCCCCACGCCCTGCCTGGCCAGGTGGACCTTTCGCTCCCGCCTCTGCCACCGGCGAAAACACCACTTCACCACCAGAGACGACACTTCCGTTGTGAGTCACTTTGCCAGTCACTTTAGCGGTGGCTTTGTCGTCACTGGCACCGCCGCCACCACATCCCACAGCCACGCTCACCGACATCGCGACCATCAGACACCAACCAACACTCCGCCCGCAGTTCAGCATTAAAATTTCCCCCCAAAGTTCTCGACGTGGTACCAACACGTTGTAAATCACGCGAGCCCGACCGCTGGAACGACCGGGCTCGACGTCTTAATCCAGCTTTACCACCGAATGCCGGCAAACCGGACACACCTATTAGAATTCACCAACAGTTTCATTGCCGTTTCGCGATCCCAGTGCCCCGTAGGTATTGCCATCAATGTTCTGGCTGATGAATCGAACCGAACCGTCGGTCATCAGGAAATGGCATCCGCCGACATGCTGACTACGGAACGACGAATCTGATATGTAATTGGTCGTTGAGTTATTGTTGATCGTGTAACCCGGGTCGATGACTCGCAGCGTCAAGCCGATACCCTGCATGTCGTTGCAGCCGCCGCCGTAAGGGTTGTTTCGAGCACCTGCCCACCCTGGTCCATTATTGTTTGCCAACGTGAAGCTCAGACTCGGAGCAGTTTCTCCGATGGCAATCGTATTGCTGGTTCCGTCCGAGACGCCTCCCATATCAGTACACCAAGTACTGTTATTATCATTGGCCGTCATCAGGATCCCGTTCTGTTGGCTTCCCTTAATCTGAGCACAGCTTGTCACGCCACCGGTCCAGTTCACCGAGTTCCCTAAACTCCCGCAATAGCTGGACGCACCATCACCAGCAGCATTCTTCTTCGGTCGTGGATTCGAAGGGCAAATAAAAGCAGCCAATTGGCTGGAGGCGGCCCCACCCGAAATAGTTGCGTTACCACAGGTGGAATTCGTTCGACCGCATCCCACTCCCACCACGCCACCGTCGAGACCATCAATATTTGGAGGATTTCCCCAGCCCGCGACAGCAGTCGTCAGTGCATTCGACCCACCACCCATATTCGGTGGAACGAAAACACAGTTTCCGTCAGTGACATTCGTCATCGTTTGATACAGCGGACCTTGATCAATATATGGCAGCAGATAGATGTTGTAGCACCAGCTATCGTTGTCATCGTCATAGGTGCCGACAGGGAAATGGCGAAATGTGTCATGGAAGTTATGCAGTGCCAAACCCAATTGCTTGAGGTTGTTCTTGCATTGTGTACGTCGTGCCGCTTCGCGCGCCTGCTGAACTGCTGGCAGTAGCAGGGCAATCAGAACGGCAATGATCGCGATGACAACCAACAGTTCGATCAATGTAAACCCCGATGCAGCAGTTCGCCGCGGACGCTTTCGACTCTGATTTTGCATTCTCTTCATATCAAGCTCCTTTAAAACGGAAACAAAAAAGGTGAGTTCCAAGTGAACTCAAAAAGTGACTGCGAATTTAAGTCTTTCAAGAACACAAAAAAGACAAATTCGTACAATCAAGAGTATGTATCAATTTAATTATGAAGACAACATTAAAATGATTTTGCCGCGCGGAATGATGGTTACCACAGCAATTAAGATCGTAGAGCAATTCGACATAAGTGACGTCGAAGTCCGCCGGTATGTTGATTTTCGAGCGCGCAACTCCTGTTATTTCAACCCATCGGGTTGGCCTACAGGATTGTTGCTGCAATTTTCCTAGCGATCGGAACTGGCAGGCGAATTCCCGATATCAGCCCCACGGAATTCCTGCCACCGTTTTATTTTCCGGCGACGGATCGCAACTTAACGCGAAAAAGGCGGTTGCGAGTACGATCTTGAACGGCGACGATCCCGCTCCGTGCTGTCGAATGCTTGCGATTCGTTGCCTCGGCGTGGTATCAGTCACTTTATATTCATTCTGTTGAAATCTCATCAGGAACGCCGCATGGCCGGTCTCGATCATGGTCCTCTTCACCCGAAAGAAATCGAAGATCCAGAGATCGCCGCCCGTAATGCGCGATATGGGATGGTGCTGTTCCTGATCTACCTGGCGTTCTATGGCGGTTTTGTTGCACTCAACGCCTTTTTTCCTGTGCAAATGGAGTCGACGCCAGCCTTAGGTCTCAACCTGGCAATCCTTTACGGATTCGCATTAATCATCGCCGCCATGGTCCTCGCCCTGCTTTATTCGTGGCAGTGCCGCGGTCAGTCGAGTTCCAACGGCCCCCGCGATTGAGCCTGGGTCCACCTTCTCTGCTGACCTCTTTCCGTAAATCTCGCCTGCTGAAATGATTGCCCGCCATGATTCACGAGCGCTCGCTGCTGTCCGTCGTTGTCTTTGCGGTTTTCGTCGCCATCACGCTCGGCTTGAGCTTCTTTTTCGCGCGGAAATCAAAATCGGCGGCGGGGTACTTTGCCGCGGGGGGCCAGATCCACTGGTTCGTGAACGGTGTCGCCTTCGCCGGCGACTATCTTTCGGCCGCGTCGTTCCTCGGCATCTGCGGGATGATTGCCTTTTATGGTTATGACGGTTTTTTGTATTCGATCGGTTTTCTGGCGGGCTGGGTCGTCGCCTTGTTCGTGGTTGCCGAACCACTGAAGCGACTGGGCAAGTACACCTTCGCCGACGCCCTCAACAGTCAATTTCAATCGCGAGCGATCACGCTGTCGGCCGGGATCAGTACGCTGGTCGTCAGCGTGTTCTACCTGATCCCACAAATGGTCGGAGCCGGGGCGTTGATTCAGCCCTTACTCGGTTTCGAGTACTGGCAGGGAGTGGTCCTCGTCGGCGTCATCGTCGTGCTGATTGTGGCGACCGCCGGCATGGTCAGCACCACGTACGTGCAGTTTATCAAAGGAGCCTTGCTGGTTTTCTTCAGTGGCATCTTGACCGTGCTGATTCTGAATCGCGGACTGAAGGTCGACAACAGCGATCTCGCCAATTCGCCTCAGACGATGGTGACCAAAGCGGACGGCTCAAAGCTTGTGAATGGTCTGCCTTATGGGAAGAAAGAGGGCCAGGCGGATCTGCGACCGGTGGGGCATCTCAGTAAATTGCCGGGCGGCAAAACGGAAACAGGCCCCCTGGGTCCGATTGAATACTTGTCGACGCTGCAGCAAAGTGAAGTGGTCCTCTGGTCTAAGACGGAATCGACATCAAACTGCGAAAAGACCACGACGTGGACTCCGACCCCGACATCCGGAGCCAAAGTGCTTCGACCGGGAAACAGCCCCACCTTCAAGGGGCTGCAGTCCGACAGTCTGATGTCGCGACTGAACTTCATCTCGCTCATGCTGGCGTTGTTCTGCGGCACGGCGTCGCTGCCTCACATTTTGATCCGCTACTACACCGTGAAAGATCAAGCGTCCGCTCGACTCAGCACTGTGGTCGGCATTGGCACGATCGGCTGCTTCTATGTGCTGACGTTGTTCATGGGACTGGGTGCTATGACCAGCGGCAGTATCGATCTGACAAACGACAACATGTCGGCTCCGCTGCTCGCGAAGAGTTTTGGCGATCTGTTGTTCGCGGTCATTTCTGCGATTGCGTTCACGACGGTCCTGGGAACAGTCAGCGGTTTGATCGTCGCCGCCAGTGGCGCGGTCGTTCATGACTTGCTGTCCAGTGTTCTCCGCTGGGAAATGAATGATCACGAAAAGGTCCGCATCGGAAAACTGGCTGCCGTCGTCGTCGGCGCGATCGCCATCGGGCTCGGAATTCTCTTCAAAGGGATGAACGCAGGCTTTCTGGTCGGCTGGGCCTTCAGCGTGGCCGCATCGGCAAACTTGCCTGCGCTGGTCATGTTGCTCTTCTGGAAACGAACGACGAAGCAAGGAATCTCCTCAGCGATCATCGTTGGACTGTTCAGCTCCCTGGCGTGGATCCTGGTCAGTGAAGACACCTTTCAAAAAGTGTACGGCTTCAGTGCCGACGCCGCCGCGAAAGCAGCCATGGTCCCCTTCAGCCAGCCTGGTCTGGTCACAATCCCGCTCGGCTTCCTGACCCTGATCCTCGTCTCGCTGATCACGCAGCCCAAGCGCGGGAATGACTGAGGGTGAAGGCCTTTACAGTTGCACTAAATTGTCAAAGAGCAGGCATCCGATGTCACCACGATCGAGTCGGCCACATCGTCGTTACATTACGAAATGGCAGTATTTGTCAGTCCATGGCAGGGTTTTGAGGGTGTCTGCCGTTTCTTCGTAAGATGGGCTTCCAGCCCGTCACTTCTTCAATCGAAGGATCAGGCTGCGATGACACATGAAGTCCTAGATAAAGGCGACGGGTTGGAAGCCCATCCCACGTGAAGACTTACCACTAAAAAACGGCCACACGTGCCGGTCGCCCTTCAGCGATCAACAGGTGTGGCCGTTTGTTACGGTCCACTTCGTCTCAATTCGGTGGCGGATTATCCCTGATCTCGGGTGACTCGATCTAGCCCCCATTTCGACTTTTCCCGCATAATTCGGGAGATGGATATCCCGCGACGCCCTCGCTCGCCGGTGGATGTCCTGACAAAGATTGACAGTTTGTGACACCCCACGACAAATTAGGACAAAACTGGCCCTAAAATCTCAATTTTCCTCAAAAAAACGCGTGTTGACTGACAGATACTTGGCGAGCGGGCAGGTCACCCAATAGCACGCTGCAAGACTTGGCCTGCTCCGATCTGCCCTGAGCCGGTCTGTGGCGCTAAATGACCGCACGATTCAGTTCGCAGGATAGTGACGGCGTTGATGTCTGCGCAAGGCGAGGGCCTAGTCTTTGGGAGGGCGAGGCGGCGAGGCTCCTGCCGAGCCGCGCTGTCGATGGACTCACAATGACACAAGCGGATCGGCGGGAGCCTCGCCCTCCCAAATTACAATGCGCGAACAGGATTGCACACGGTCACAGTGGCGGCGCGCCAAATGCATATTGCTCTGTTACAACCCACTTAGGGACCGAGTGCCATCAAAGTGGCACTTGCCGCTCCCGTTCTAAGTGGAAGCGCTCGTTCAGCATGCAGTCTGTGCGACTTCGATGCAGGAGAAAGATCATGGCAAGCCGAATTGGTAAAACAGCGATCACATTGGTTCTCGGGATAGCAGGCTTATTCGCCTCAGCGGCAAACAAACCAGCCCTCGCGGTCGATATCGTCGATGATGCGGTTCAGATGGATCAGCTGCTGAAGGATGTCGTCACCACAAGCAATTCGTTGTGCTGGGAAATGTATCGCTATCACCAGCAGCAGCCCGGGTATGCGGAAGCCTACAAGGGTGCCAAAGCGATCTGGTCGCAAGCGGGTGAACTGCGAGCGGCATTGGCCACCGGCCCCGTCGAAACTGCGGCATTGGCTCAACGCGCCAATGACATGAACCAGGCGTTCGCCGACTTACAAAAGTTCGTCGCGCAGTGGGGTCCCGGCGATCGTTCGCAGCTTGC
>CBIHQO010000403.1:0-6348 GCA_966211735.1 uncultured Schlesneria sp. | reverse complement strand
GAGTTCCTTCAACGCTCGGTCAATTTCTTTGATGCCTGTGACGACGTATTTAGGCATGACGCTCCTTGCAGAGCACCGTCAATTCGACATTCTTTTCGTCCACGTTGATGGGGGCCACGATTTCCAGGGTTCGTGATTTGAAGAGAAGACGATCCCCGGCATTTATTTCGCCGACGTAACGCATTGTGACTTGGCTCTGACGGTCAGCACGGACCTGCTGAAACGAGATCGTTTCCCCTCCGCTGATCGGCTTTACAAATGCCCAATACGTCCCGATGTCGGTCCAAGAAGACGATTCTTCGCCATTGGTGTTGGTGACGGTCTCACGTTGCAACGTCACTCGGTGAATAAGATTTCCTGCTTTCATGCAGGTATCTATCCAGGTCAGGCGTAATTCCCCCAGCAATCGATATCGAGGAGTGATTTTGCCGCCAATGGAACCTCATTGAACGTCCCTTCCGAGATCGCTTCTCGGTGCTCGAACAGGTGGCCGACAACAAGCAAGATCGCTGATTGTGTGGCACTCGGGCATTCGTCGTACCCAGCGATCCATCGCACGGTTACTGAATTGCGATGGCATCGTGTCGCTGGCCAACAGTGACCGTATGCCGGATAGATCACTCCCAGCCCCGGAGTGATATCGAAATCGTATGCCAATTCGTCCAAAGTGATTTCTTGACCATTTGGATCGATGTACGAAATCGATTCGATAGACTGAAGTGGCGGCATTGGAAGCGGAATTACTGGCGGAAAACCACCAAGAGTCATTCCCAATTCTGAAGTCAAAATCGTCCGTTGTTGGTAATGCTCTGCGTAACTCCAGGCAGATCGAATCAGCCTTTCGATCAAATCGTCTTCAAGATCGATATCGATGCGGCATTGGGCTTTGGCTTGTTCGAGGGTAACTGGCAGTCCCTCGGGCGGTGTAATTACGTAATGTGACATACCTTATTTAGACACGGGCAAGTGAAATTCAGGAGTTCTAGCCAAATGACAAACGAAGAGAAATTCGATGCCATCTTTCTTTGGATGCAACAGCTTAGATCTGGGACGGTGGAAGACAGGGAACGTTGTCAACGGGAAATTGATGCGATGTACGAGAGCACAATCCCTATGCCCGAAATTGACCTTGGCAGCGAGGAAGAGTACGAAGTAGTTCGTGATCGCCGAATCAACTTGAATTGAAAACTACAAACAAAAAAGGGACCGACTCGAAAGTCGATCCCCTTTGTATCCGTGCAAAGTCGTCAAACGGTGACGATATCCAGCATCCTTGCGAAAGATTCGGTATGTCGCAGGGCAATCTGGCAGTCTTGCATCATGGTGATTTTGACCGATCCTGCTGTGTCACCCGAATACGGGTTAACCACAACGTCTAATCCGCCCCAGAGTCCGATCAACAAGTCGTTCCAATTGCCGAACAATGCTGCTGAAAGGGCTGTTCCAGTACCTTTGGTAAGATTGGATGGAAGTTGATTTGTGGCATAGGCCGAATATCCATTGATTTGGTTGTTTTCCCAAATGAATCGAGCGGTGTTTTCAGCGATCTCTGTCACCTTCATTTTGCCACGAGCAGCAGGAGTGGTGACGTAAGCCAACGCTCCAAGATCCGCATTTGCTGCGGCAACTGCTGTTTCCATTGCGACCATGCTTGCGAATGATGGATCATCGCCATCTGTAGCCAGTGGAACGGTCGTTACTGAACTGTTTTGACCAACACCTTTCGGTTCTGCTCCGGACCCGCTTCCGTAGAAACCAACTCGGTCCATCTCGATAGCGATGACAGTCGCCAAGTCGTTCCGAACGAAGTTCTCGACATCAAGCGACGTTTGTTTTAGGAACGCTCTCGTGTAGTTCGTCGATGCTCCAACAGTTGTTGGAACCAACGGAACCTGTCCAAGACCTTGAGCGGACAAAGTGATTGTCGGAGTACCATCGGCAGCGATCCAGTAGGCAGTTGCCCCACCTGTTTGTTTTGGAATCTGAACGGTTCCATTCAGGTCAGACAGGATGCGGGCACCGAGTTGATTCAACAGCATTCGTTTGCGAAGCAATTCGATGAAGTTGCTGTAGTCAACAGTGGTGTTTAGACCACCGGCACCAGTGCTGGTGTCCAGATTGGCATATCGTTCGACGGGAAGATCCAAAGGCATGTAAAAGCCTTCGGGTGCTTCTCCGGTCTTCTTAGCAATCTCAGCCGAAATCTCAGCTTCGATGCCGTCGAGATGACCCTTTTCGGCCATACTTCGCATTGCACGAACAAGACTATACCGTTGGATTTCGTTGTGAATTGGTTCTGGTCGGCTGATTCGACCAGCGGATTCTTTCAAGCTGGATTCAAGAGTTTCGAGTTTATCGATCTGAGCAGCATTGATTCCGCATTTGTCGGAGGATGCCATCTCGTTATTGAATTCAAGCGTTTCCTGATCTGTCAGGTCACGACCTTCTTTTTGTGCTTGGTCGTGAATCGAACGAGCCTTAGCTACGTGCTGAGATTGTTGTTTTCTGTATTCAGTTGCATTCATGTGTCTCCTTAATTGACCCAATCAATGCAAAAACGGCGAAACACCGATGCCGAGTGGGCCAGATACTCTGGGCCATTGAGCAGTCGACAGTTCGCCGTCGAATCTCTTATGAAAAAATGTGATGAGTCCAGGCAACACGCCCGGCCTCATATCTAGATAGTGCTCTGACCTCGAAATTCAGCGAGTTTTAGAACACGATTTGCAAAATTTCTTTTTGGAGTGCCGAGCCATTGCTGTAGCGATGCCAGAACTTCGGGTCTTGGCTCGTTCAAAGCATTCAATTCGACACTGGTTCGAGGGAACGCCGGATCGAAGACGACAGAAATCTCGATCAGGTTTCCGCTCAGATGTTCTCTGATCGTTCCCTTATCTTCTGTTTTCCATTTGTATTGATCTGGAATGTATCCAAATGACATGCCTTCGAAATCTCCCCTGACCATCAATGCAGCGGTATCCCGACCGTGTTGCGTGTCAGGAAGGTCCAGCGAAAACTTCAGGCCGATGGCATCTGGTTCCAGCCGCAAACTTCCGTTGGACGTGCGGCCAAGATAAATGTCGTGATCTCGATACGCTTTAACATTGAATGAGTCGCCAAACAAATTGGCGAAAGCTCCTGGACGGAAAACATCACGGAAGCCACCTCTATCGTGCGAAAGGATATTCCACTTCGTGGCATATCCGGACAGTCTTCCAGGTGAATTCTCAGTTGGTTCGGTCGTTACTTCTGCGGGTAAAAAGAATTGTTCCATGCTTTATGTAGCGAGGGAACGAACAATTTCCGCAGACTTGTTCAACCGTTTTTGCGACCAGTTCTCGATAGCCTTGGGCAGTTCATCTGCCGAGACTGTCCCGGACAATTCCAAGACTTCATTTCTGCCGTCTTCCATCAGCCTAGATTCAATCCCGTTCAGATCGAGAACTGATCGAGTAACTGCGGCGAATGCGGTCAAACTTGGTCCCAGTGCCCGTCGAATAATTGGTTGATGCGTTGAATAAAAGGCATCAAGCAGATTTAGAAACTCTTTGGGACGCTTGGCAGCGTTCCGGATCGCTTCAACTTCCCGGCGAAGCATTCGATCCAGGTTGTCTTGGACGCACGCCAAAGATGCTGCTATCGCCTCAGATTTGTCAGTGCTGACGATTTCGGCATTCTGGTCGTTCTCTTCCGGGTCATTCTGGGATTCAACCGGTGTTTCAGCCGGTTTCGGCTCGTCGGATTTAAGTAACGTCGCCGCATTTACGTAACCGGCGGGAATCATGTAAATTTGCCCTTGGCCATCGGGAAGCGGATTCCTGTTTTCCATTTCATTAACGTCATCGGCGTTGTACCAGCCCCACTGACGACCGATTGCATAGGCCGCATTTCTCGTTGCCTGATCCCCTCGCAGTAGTCCGTCCATCAGATGTTCGACAAAGAATTCGTCTTGTTCGTCCAAAAGAAATAGCTTCCGATTGAACTCGTTTTCGATTCGGCAACACCACGGTCTGAGCGTGTGGACGACGAAATTGATTGATTCCTGTTCTTGATTGCTGAATGTTGAACGTGATAAGTCACCCACGAGTGCCGGACTGATGCGATACAAACGGCAGATTTCTTGGAGTTGAAACAATCTCGTCCCAAGGAATTGTGCGTCTTCGGGAGGTACGCCAATTTGCTGAGCGGTCATGCCTTCTTCAAAGATCATCCATTTGTGAGCGTTGTCCGGTCCGCCATGCACGTCTTCCAGGCTGTCACGGAGATTCTTCTTGGCATCATTAGACAGTGCTGCGGGGTGAGTAATGACTCCTTGGCCACGTGATCCATTTCCGAACCAAGTTGCTCCGAAGCGTTCGGTCGCCATGCCGAGACCGATGGCCTCTCGACCGATTTTGACTGGCGAGTAACCACAAATTCCGTCGAAACCCAAGCCAGCAACGTGCAACATGTTCTTTGCTGGAATGGGGACATAAGAACCGTCGAGTTTGTATTGCAGAGCACCCGCTTTCGTTCGTTGGGGGGTGACCTTATTTGGCGGCAATAAGTGAATTCCAAGTAGATCTCCGCCAACAGTCGTCTCGATCTCGTTGTACCAATTACCCCATGTCAGCAAGTGGCCCAGTCCGGCTTCTCGCCATTGCATCGCAGGCATCTCGCCATCTGGTGAGATGTTCAGAAGTCGAAAAGCGGGATGCTCACGAAATCGCTCTTTGCCACCAGAATTCAACCGTCGATAAACCGGAAACGGCAATGACGCCATCGTCTCGGAAATCGCTCGGACGCAGGCCCAAACGCCATTGAGATTGAGTGCTGTCCGCTCATTGACGACGACGCCAGAGTGAGCTGAACGTTGATTGAAACCCTCGCCTCGAATTTGCTGATCTAGCGGGGTGTTGTAGGTTTCTGGTGTTTTGCGTGAGAACAGTTTGAAGATATTGAACATGCAATATCTAGGGTTCAGACCACAAAAATACCTCCTTTATCGTAAACACTTCCCTGCTGCTGAGTCAGCGAGTCCATCCAAACGCCAACTGACATGATCAGACTCACCGCACAATCAATCTTTTCATGTCGTAACCGGAGCTTGTTTGAAGGTTTTTGGTTTCCAGCAGCGTCGGTTTCGCACCGAACATTGTTAATGCAGTAATCCAAAACCGGATCTGACGGGTGAATAATCCCCTTCTCACGGACCAGTTTTTCAACTCGTGCTGTCGGCGGCCCCATTGAAATAAAGCCTTGGCCGAACCACTGCACGTTGATTCCAGCTTTCGTGAGTTCTTGTCCTATTTGATAGGCATGAACTTTGTCTGCTGCCAGCGTCCTGATTCGATATTTCTTCGAAAGTGCGATGATGTCGTCACGAATCACTTCGAAGTCAGTCGAATTGCCAGGCGTTGTGATGATGTGCCCTCGCTCCTCCCAGATGTCATACGGCACTTTTTCAACTCGACTGCGTTCAAGAATGTCTTCTTCCGAACACCATGCAAAATTCAAAACCTTCAATTTGCCGTCTATCCAAAACACGAGGCTGAGTGCTGACAAATCGTGAACGGGAGCTAAATCGAGTCCCCCGAAACATTCGGCCCCTTCCAACGATTTAGGATCGACTACGCCAGCAGACCCCTTCCATAGATCGAAGTTCATCCAGCGTTCAGACTCGTCACAGGGCATGTTCAAATAAAGTTTTTTGAAAACATGCTGGCGTGATGGGATGTCGACAGCGATCCGGTACTGCTCTCGGTATTCCTCGATGTCGAGAAAGTCACCCAGAGCAGGTGCAACCTGATGCCATAATTTCTCATCGTGCCAATCGGCATCGAGATCGGCGTAATAAAGAACTGCCAGATAAGCCGGATTTTCAATGGTGCCGTCCTCCCTGACGACACCGTTTTCAATTCGACCCTTCAAATTGCGACAGTATTCGAACTCTTCTCCAGCCAGTGAAAACCTATCACTGGTCTGAGTCGAAATCATGATCGTGAGCGGTTCACTTCTGGCTCGTCCAGTCGTTAAAGCGGCGAAATGATCTCGATGTTTTTTAGTCTTCCAGGCGTGCAGTTCATCGAGCACAACGACCGTTGGGTTGTGTCCGTGAGCACTATCACCGCCCGAAGCGACCGCACAAAAGTAGGAGTGATTACCAGCAACTACGATTCGGCTTTGCGATTTGACGATTTCGCAAACCGACGACAGAAACTTGTCCTGCCGAATGATGTCTGCCATAGCGTCGAATATGCGAGAAGCCTGACTCTGACTCGCTGCGGCAGACAGGACGACTTGGTTGTTACCAAACGTCAATAAAGCATTGAGGCAGATACAAGCTGCCATAAAAGTCTTGGAGGACTT
>CBIHQO010000402.1:0-6355 GCA_966211735.1 uncultured Schlesneria sp. | reverse complement strand
TACATGAAGGCCTCCATTGGTGAACAGTTCGTTGATGCCGAAAGGCGTTGAGCACTCCTCACGATCACATTCAGTCAGTGTCCGTCCGTTAAGGTGAACAGTTCGTTGATGCCGAAAGGCGTTGAGCACTCGTTGGCGCTGCTGTCGATGTCGTTGGAGCGCCGGTGAACAGTTCGTTGATGCCGAAAGGCGTTGAGCACCGATTAACCGATTGCATCGGTACGACGATTACACCGACGTGAACAGTTCGTTGATGCCGAAAGGCGTTGAGCACGATTGGGCAGAACGCCTTCCATTTATTGTTGCCATGTGAACAGTTCGTTGATGCCGAAAGGCGTTGAGCACAAACAAGGACTGTTTGCTCGCTGTGTCAGTGCGATCGTGAACAGTTCGTTGATGCCGAAAGGCGTTGAGCACGTGATAGTCGATTGTTTCCACATGCCAGTTTGTTGAGTGAACAGTTCGTTGATGCCGAAAGGCGTTGAGCACAACAATCGTGGTTGCGGTGACCCCGGTGTGCCATTCGTGAACAGTTCGTTGATGCCGAAAGGCGTTGAGCACCGTGAAGAACCCGCGCAGCACTTCGAACGGGTCCGCCCGGTGAACAGTTCGTTGATGCCGAAAGGCGTTGAGCACCCCCGAAGTTGATGCGATCGTTGCCAAACGTCATCGTGAACAGTTCGTTGATGCCGAAAGGCGTTGAGCACTGAAGCGACCGTCACGAATCGACTTCAACACAGTCGTGAACAGTTCGTTGATGCCGAAAGGCGTTGAGCACGCGAAGTATTGGGAAGGGGTGGCGCGATGAGTTTTGTGAACAGTTCGTTGATGCCGAAAGGCGTTGAGCACATAGACGTGTTGCTCGCCAAGCGGAACGCGATTCCAAGGGTGAACAGTTCGTTGATGCCGAAAGGCGTTGAGCACCAAGCAATCCTATTGCCTGCCACTGCGTAAGCCCAGTGAACAGTTCGTTGATGCCGAAAGGCGTTGAGCACAGTTCGAGTCTGGCGGATTCAGGGCTCTCGGCACGTGAACAGTTCGTTGATGCCGAAAGGCGTTGAGCACAAGGCGTCCTGTACAGCTCGCCAGTTCCCGCCTCGGTGAACAGTTCGTTGATGCCGAAAGGCGTTGAGCACTCAAATCTTCCCTCACAGGCGGAACGTCCTCGCAAGGTGAACAGTTCGTTGATGCCGAAAGGCGTTGAGCACGTGTTCGCTATACAGTCACTCACCGACCGAACAAGTGAGTGAACAGTTCGTTGATGCCGAAAGGCGTTGAGCACCAACAGTACGCTGTTCCAGCTGAGAAGTTAGCTCGTGTGAACAGTTCGTTGATGCCGAAAGGCGTTGAGCACGGCAATGGACACGATGGAGTCACAGGATGGGACTTGTGAACAGTTCGTTGATGCCGAAAGGCGTTGAGCACTCACCGCAGCTCAAATGATCATCGAACAGCTCGAGTGAACAGTTCGTTGATGCCGAAAGGCGTTGAGCACCCGGATGTGATCGCTTTCAATGAAGCGAGAGACGCCCGGTGAACAGTTCGTTGATGCCGAAAGGCGTTGAGCACTTGGGGCGGTGTATTTTACATGAAGGCCTCCATTGGTGAACAGTTCGTTGATGCCGAAAGGCGTTGAGCACAAGACTGGATTGCCGGAAGCCCCCTTGACCAGGATACCTCCTTACAGGCACGATGTCCGCGACGGAAGAATATGGCAGGATCCGGCGGACACCATCGAGCGACCGTCTCAAAGAGGGCCGCTGGGCCGCTGGTTTTTTTTCTGTGAAGAGGCCCTTTCGCTCTGGCCCAATGCCGGAAGGCGTTGATTGGTTCGACTGCATCTGTTCTAAATTGCTAAATCAAGCTTGTCTCGAGCGGCAGATTTTTGAAACACAGTCAGTTGTTGAGGGGCACACGAAATTAACAATATTAGCATTTCGTGTCGGCTGCTTCGTGGCTGCGTTGCGCTGCTGTTGGTTGTATCAGCGGAATTCGGTTTCGCGGAAACTCGGGAACCCATTCCCGCCGTCGCACGGCAAAAGGACATCGCGAAGTTAGTCGCCGAAACGTACAACCTTTCGAAACTGGATAGTACCGCCAAAAAGAAGGACGCAGTCGCGAGTCTGAATTTGGCATTGCATGAAGAAAACTTGGAGGCCGACGAACGTTACGTTGTGCTGACGACGCTGATTGCTCTTGCGAAAGATGTCGGTGATTTCGAGGCTTGGTCCGTAGCTGTCACCTCGTTAACCGGTTCATTTGACGTTGATAGCGAGCCGGAAAAGAAGCGACTGCTGATCGAATATCTCAATGCCAACAAGTCGATCCAAGCCTTGACGCCAGCGGTCGCGGAAACGATCGCGACAGCTCAGTTGGCAGCGTCCGAAAATCGATACACGGACGCGAACGGACTATTGAGCGCAGGTGACACTTCGGTCCGGCGTCTAACTGGGGCGAGTACCTTGAAGAAGCAGCTTGGCGAGGCACGAGAAGAGATTTCTGCACGAGAGAAGGGTTGGAAAGTCTTCCAGGCCGCGAATGAAAAGCTGAAAGCAAGTCCCGACGATCCAGCAGCGAACTTCGGCGTCGGGCGTTGGCATGCGACCCAACAGACAGATTGGAAGACTGCACTACCTTTTCTGTTGAAGGGGAGTGACGCCAAATGGAAATCGGCAGCCGAACTGGAAAATACTGTTTCAAATGATGGCATGGCTCAGATGACAGTCGCAGATTCGTGGTGGGAGCTCGGCCAGAAGGAGTCGGGGGCGATCAAATCGGCCGTCTTGATTCACGCGGGATACTGGTATGAACAGGCACACCCCAACGTGATATCGGCGTTGAAGCAACAACTCATTACCAAACGCCTCGATGAAATCGCACCGCTCAAGGACAGTGGAAGCCGTTTACCGGCGGCGTCCGCTTCGCCCACCTCTGCAAATGTAGGTGACTGGGTTGATCTGCTGGAATGGACTGAGGGAGCTGACTGGACAGGTCTCGGAGTGAAGTCGACCGACTGGGCAGATCTTACTGTGAACTGGAATACGCATCTGGAAGGCAATCCAACGAAGCGTGGTATCAAGCTTAAGCGAAGGGACAACGCCCATTTTCCACTATCAGCCATTATTGACGGCGACTACGAATTGGAAGTGGAGTTCACTCGGTATGAGGGAATCGGCGAGGTTGCCGTCTACTTTCCTGTCGGAATTCACGTCATGAGAATCCTGCTGGGTTCCGTCAACGGAGAGTTTTCGCAGGTTCAGTTCATCAACGGGATCGGCGGCGGTCGGTATCACCGTCCCGGTCCGATCTCTAACAATCAACGTCACCAAGTGAAAGTTCGTGTACGGCATAACGGTCACAAAGCTAGTTTTGAAATCGACTTCGACCAGACTCAGAATTACCTGTCTTGGGAAGGAGACTATTCCGAGTTGACCGATGTCGATCCGTCGAACTGGAAAACGAGCATGATTCAGCGCGTCTGGATTGGAGGGGCTGGCAACTCTCTGGAATTCCACAAGGTCCGTGTCAGAATGCAGTCAGGAACGATCACTCGCGACAGTACGAGTTCGGCGGTTCGACAACAAGATATGGCAGACGGTTTCGTCAGGCTTGTTGCGCTCAAACCGACCGCCAGCACAGCCCATTTTGAACGTTTATCCGTCAACCAATTCTCCCGTGGTGACCTAACCACGGCTCGATGGCCACGGATCACTCCGGATTTCAGATTCTGTGAGGACTACTGTGGAGCGTATGCTCCATGCCGACTCCAATGTCCGATTCCCTCCGGAGCAAAGAGTTTTTCTGTTGTAGCCTACAACTGTTCCAGTGGTACAACGAAGCATCAGATCGTTGTCGATGGTAAGCCGATTTACGACTCTAAAACGACAAGCATTGCTGTAATTAAGGTCGACCTCCCTGGCAATGCTTCACTTCTGGAGTTGGTTGGAGACCCCGATGGCGACCCTTCCTACGACCAAATTTACTGGTGTTTCCCCCGTTATCACTCTGGCGGTGCCGAACATGTGACAGACAAGATGGTGGATGGCAAAACGAAAGACCTCAAATTTCAAGTCAAATCCAATTCGGCGGGGGGGCAGAAGTTTACGGTGAATCAACCGCTCGATAGCACGGGGCCCGTTCATTTCCGTGACGCAACTCCTTGTCACGAATTCATTTTTGGGCACGCGCCATCGTCATTGAAGTATGCAGTTCCTGCTGGGTTCACCCGATTTTCGGCGATTGGTCTGAACCCCGTCAGCAATTCCGTAAAGTACTCTTTGTTGGTTGGTGGCAAAAAGATCTACGAGAGCCCGCAAGCGGGGATCACTCGGATCAACGCGCCACTGCCTCGGGGAACTTTGGAAATTGAATTACGAATTGACCATCTAGGCAGTGAAGCCGCTGACCACAGCTTTTGGTGCTACCCGAGACTTCATCGCAAATGAGACTTTGGTCAGTCGTAGTCGCTCTGGTGATGGCCACCCCTTCCATCCTCCGATCCTCTCCGGATTCCTAATCCGCGACCCGCTTCTCACCGAATATCTCAGCGAACAAGGCAATCTCTCTGCGAACTGCGTTGGGCACGCTTGGCCATAATGTGATGAGTCGGATCAAGCCCGGGGGCATGTGTGCCGGATCCTGATCGTGTTCGCCTCCTGCCGGGAGGAATCAGGCGGGACGAAAGCGTCGCCAGACTTCTTTCATCTTCCCGACAATCCTGATCACCAATCCGCTCTGAACAGAGCGAAAGATGGCGAGTTTCTTGACGTAGTCGGGCACCGTCCAGTACGTCGTCAATCCTTGTGGAAAGTACGCGACATCGCCTGGTCGCAGGCAAACCTCTTTGTCGCCCGCGCGGATCGTGGCTTCGCCTTCCAGAATATGTACGAATTCATCGCTGCGGTGATTGAACTGGAACTGCCCCGCGGTGCAGTCCCACAGGCCAAACGAGAAGTCGCCGTCGGCCGATTCACCTAACGGCAGCGACCTCGCATTTGGATTCCCCTCAATGATCCAAGTGGACTTCAACGGGGCCGGTTGCAAGTCAGTCCGCACAACCTTCCCTGTCTGTAAAGCTAATGGGAAAAGGCTGTTATGAGAATAATCCGGAAGCATCAATCTGCCTTCTCCAAGTGAAATCCCAGTGCGCCCGCGACTTCTCCGACGCAGCCCCGACATCGGATATCGATCGAATACCGCTCGTTTTATTACAGTATCGTAATCACGCATGCCACCACATTACGAAATCGTAAACTATTGATTGCCTCCGGCAGTTGCAGCCTTTTCTTCAGCCGCTTTCGCTGCTCACGAAATGGCCAGTCCACGCGATCACCGCCGGATGGAATGAGAGCAATGGATGTCATCGATTGCCAAGCGAAGCATCGTCGGATTACGCTGGCGAATAAGGAACATCATTCCGTGAGTTCTGGCGGGGCTGCGACGGCAGGTCGCGCGTGCGGCGCTACTTAACCGCGTGCGCGGTTCTGGTGAGGATGCGGAGCCCATTACTTTGAGTGACACGAATATGGCTGCTCGTTTCCGTGTCCTGGTGACCGATCGTGCCTGGCCGGATACCTCTGTCGAACAGCAAATCCTGGCAAAAATCGACGCGGAAGTCGTCGAGCCCGCCTCTACCAGTGAGGCCGACCTGATCGCCGCCGCTGCCAATGTGGATGCGATTGCGACCAACTGGGCCAAGGTGACCGCGGCCGTGATCAGGTCGAGCGGCAAGTGTCAGATCGTGGCGCGATTCGGGATTGGCCTCGACAACATCGCCGTCGACGCCGCGACGGATCTGCAGATCCCGGTGACTAATTCTCCCGACTACTGCGTGAGCGAAGTCTCGGACCATGCCCTGGGCCTGTTGTTGGCCTGCAATCGACGAATTGGCCTGTATCACGAGCGCTCCAAACGAGGGGAGTACAACGCGAAGACGCCAATGCCGATCCAGCGACTGGCTGGCCAGACGTTGGGCTTACTCGGTTTGGGAAAGATCGCGCAAACACTGGTCCCCAAAGCCCGAGCGTTGGGCCTGATGATCATTGCGCACAACCAGAGCGGGCAAGACTATGGCATCGGGGTTCACATGGTGACATTTGATGAATTGCTCTCGGCGAGCGACTATATCTCTCTGCATGCGCCTCTGACGTCACAAACTCGGCACAAGTTTGATGAACACGCCTTTCGTCGCATGCGGCCGTCCGCCTATTTGATCAATACCTCGCGGGGCGGTTTGATCGACCACGATGCCCTGTGGGCGGCGTTGCAGCAGAATCAACTGGCGGGGGCGGCTCTGGATGTGTTCGATCCAGAACCACCAGATCTCAGTCAGCCGTTATTTCAGGATGAACGAGTC
>CBIHQO010000401.1:0-6358 GCA_966211735.1 uncultured Schlesneria sp. | reverse complement strand
TCCTCAAACTGACGTGGCGATTTTAAGGGTAAACGCCCCTAATCTGACTGCCGCCAAGTGGGGTGACAGCATGCGGCTGGATATCGGCCACATGGTGCTGGCGATGGGCAGTCCATTCGGCCTCAGCCGCTCGGTCACGTTCGGCATCATCAGTGCCAAAGGGCGACGACAACTGAAACTGGGGCAGTCGGAAGTACTGAACCAGGACTTTCTACAGACCGATGCCGCGATCAATCCCGGTAACAGCGGTGGACCGCTGATCGATATGCAGGGCCGCGTCGTTGGGATCAACACTGCGATCGCATCGTCGAGTGGTGGCAATGAAGGGATCGGCTTCAGCATTCCCAGCCATCTCGTTCAACGCGTCATGGAGCAACTCCTTGAGCACGGCGTAGTCACACGGGCGTGGATCGGCGTCAAACTCGACGACAAATTCGATTCCAAAGCAGCGACCAAGCTAAAGCTCGATCGACTGAGCGGAACCCGTGTCAGCGAAGTGTTTCCGAACTCGCCCGCCGCACGCTCCGGATTGCAGTTCGACGACGTGATTCTGAATTTCGATACCACGGATGTTCAGGATCACGACCATCTCATTAACCTGGTCAGCCTGTCTCCGATTGGCAAACGCATTCAGATGGTTGTCTGGCGCGGCGGAAAGAAGATTAATCTGTTTATCGTACTGGCCGACAGAAGCGAGCTTCCGCCGAACAGCGAAGCCCCTAAACCAGAGTTGGGCGTCCCTGTTCGCACAATGGGCCTAACCGTCCATCCACTCGATGATGATCTGGCAGATCAACTGGGACACTCTCGAGCCGCACGCGGGCTGTTGATCATGAGCGTCGATCGAAACGGACCACTCAGTCAACGTCTGCAGCCGTACGATATTATCGAAGCGATTGGTCGAACTCCGGTTTCCAATCTTGATGAGTTGACCGAAGCGCTGAATGCCAATGCCGATCGCGATTCGGTCGTTCTGCGCATTCATCGCGGAGACAGCGCTGAATCGGGTTTGGAAGAGCAACTGATTGTCTGGAAGCGGGCTCAACAGGCCGAGTCGAGTGACAGATAGCGGCAAACCGTTATTGTAGGGCGTCTCGGGCAGGCCGGTCCTGCGAAACGTTGCCACTTTGCTCCTTCGGGTTTCTTGTCTCATGCAGCTCGATCGCTTGCAGGCCTTGCTGGGCCAGTTCCCTACCCGGCGCATCGCCGTGGTGGGTGATTTCTTCCTGGATAAGTATCTGGAAATCGATCCCGCTTTGGCTGAACCAAGCCTGGAAACGGGCCGTGTGGCTCACCAGGTGATCGGGATCCGACGCAGCCCGGGGGCGGCCGGCACGGTGGTGAACAACCTCGCGGCCCTTGGTGCCGGTCAGTTGCATGCGATCGGAGCGATTGGAGACGATGGCGAAGGCTACGATCTCTGCCAGGGTCTCGAACAGCTGAAGTGTTCGACCGATGGCTTGCTACGCTGTTCTGACATGATGACCCCCACGTATCTCAAGCCATGTGATACGGGAATACAGGGTTTGGAGGGTGAACATTCTCGCTATGACACGAAGAATCGACGACCGACTTCTGATGCGACCGTAAATGGGATCATCATGAATCTGGAGCGGATCCTTCCTGAAATCGATGCCTTGATCGTGATGGATCAAGTTGACCAGGCGGATTGCGGCGTTGTCACAGCAACGGTTCGAGATCGCCTAGCGCAATTCGCCAGACAGTATCCTCATGTCTTGATTTGGGCAGACAGCCGGCGCTTCATCCGGCAGTTCCGGAATGTCACAATCAAAGCGAATCAGTTTGAAGCCGTGCATCGATTGAACCCCGCCGTGGGAGAAGAGATATCACTCGAAGAATTGAATCGACTCGTTCCCAAGTTGCGGGCTGAAATGGGAGCGACCGTTTTCGTGACTTGTGCCGACCGGGGGATCCTGACCAGCGACCCGGAAATCACGTTGGTGCCCGGCGTCAAAGTGAAAGGGCCCATCGACCCGACTGGTGCTGGGGACAGCGCCACGGCAGGTGCCGTACTTTCGCTGACGAGCGGTGCCACCCCTCCAGAGGCCGCGCTGGTTGCGAACCTGGTGGCATCCACCACGGTCCAACAATTGGGGACGACCGGCACCGCATCGCCTGCACAAGTCTGCGAAGCGTTGGCGGAGTGGACACGGCAGCAGGCGCATTGAACATGGACCTCGTTCGTTTTGATTCCGATCCCGTTGTGCTGCGTTTGAATCGCGATCTGGCTCGTACGATTAAACGAGGGCACCCTTGGGTGTTTGCAGATGCACTACGCGATCTGCCTCGCGCCGTCGCGGGTTCGTCCGCGGTGCTGCTCGACAATCGCAAAGGCCAACCGGTCGCGGTCGGTTTCTACGATCCTGCGTCACCACTGGCATTTCGAGTCTGCAGTACTGACGGTCGCGCGAAACTCGATCAGCGATGGGCTCAGGGCAGGCTGCGCGACGCCCTCAGTCTGCGCCGATCGTTGTTTGATTCAACAACGACAGGCTTCCGGCTGGCAAATGGCGAAGGTGACGCTGTCCCGGGCTTGGTGGTTGACATCTACGGCGAGACGGCTGTTGTGAAGCTCGACGGGGCGGGGCCCTGCGGCTTCTGGCAAACAGACGGGATTACAGACTGGTTATCACGCGAAGCCGATATCAGTTGCGTCTACGAACGGCGTAAAGAGCGAGGCCGTGAGGGGCGGCCACTCATCGGGACTGAGCCTTCGGATCCCGTGACCTTTCTAGAAAACGGACTTCGTTTTACTTCGGATATCGTTCGGGGACAAAAGACCGGATTCTTCCTGGACCAGCGAGACAACAGGCATACGATCCGCCGATTGGCTCGAGGTCGAAGTCTCCTGAACTTGTTTGCTTACACAGGCGGATTCTCCGTCGCTGCCGGTGTCGGTGGTGCGTCGCATGTCACGACAGTGGATTTGGCTCAACCAGCGATCGATTCTGCTCGAATACATTGGCGACTCAACGAACTCGATGATGCCACGCACGATGCGATCGCGGTTGACGCCTTCGAATACCTCGATGACGCGACTGAGAAACGCCGGCGATGGGATATCGTCGTCGTCGATCCCCCGTCGTTCGCTCCCAACCAGGACTCCCGGGCGAAAGCGAAGGCTGCGTATCAAACGTTGAGTGCCGGGGGAGCTCGATGTACGGCGGCCGGCGGCTTGCTGGCTGCGGCATCTTGTTCCAGTCACATCGACTTGTCCGCGTTCCTCGCGATTTGCGAAGAGGGAATCTCCGAAGCCCGACGACGCGGCACAGTCTTGGCAATTCAAGGACAGCCGGCAGACCATCCCAGCCCGCTGGCTCTACCAGAATTCCGCTACTTGAAGTTCGTGTTGATCCGAGTCGACTGACTACCAACCGGCAATCGCAGAGCCAACAATGCTTACGGCACCATCAGTTCGCTGGTGCCATTCGGGCCACCCTTGCCGGTTTCGCGGGCCTTCATTTCAATTGTCACTTCACTCGTTGGCTTGAAGGCATCTCGAGGTTCTTGTGGATCTTTGATTTCACGAGTGATCTTAGCACTCCATCGGGCGACACCAAACGGCACCTCCGGGCTCTTCCAGATCATCGATTCCATGATCGTGCGACTTTGTGGACGCTCGGTTGTGACTTGTCCCTGCCATTGCGATGCGGTCTTCACATCGGCCAATCCAACTTCAGGATCAACAGAGGCTTCCACTTCGCGCAACTCTCTGTAGTAGCCCACCAGGATTCCCAAGGGGTACAACTGCAGCGCTGGCTCGGTAATCTCTTTGGGATCCGCCTTGCCGACCTTGCGATAGCCTTTCACCAGCGGCAGGAAACTGACGGGCACGCCTTCGCTGTCGACATTGTCGGTAATGACTGCTGAGTCTGGAATCAAGACTTTGTAAATCGTCGACCCGGTCAACCCCGTGTCGATTTTTCCGTCCGTCTCACGGCCTCGATCGATCTTGATCTCGATCCACCGGCACGCGGTCGTCTCGCCTCGATACTCGGCGGATTCGGCTCCGACCGACTTAATCCAGACATGCTCGATCCAAGGGGTGATTTCGAGATTCCCCGCGGCCCCATCGGGACGAATTTCGGATTGGGCGTAGGTTCCTTCGAACCGGACCCAAGTCCCGTCTTCGGGCAACTGGCAAACCACACCTTGAGCGCACGCGACTTGTCCAATCACGCCAATGTGAGCGACCAGGCAAATGAGTGCTGCGACGAAAACCTTCATCGGAATATACCCTTCCAGACCAGAAACTGTCCGAATGTCCAAGTCTGGCAGACGTTGGCACCCCTGACAAGATCGAATCGCCGCCGAAATCACAATCGTGGCAAGGGGTTTCGGGGTTGTTTCATCCGTTCCGAGTTTCTCGACGACAGCAGGGTGGGTACGATGGAACTCCGTTTCCAACAATCGTGCTCTGGCGGCCCCCTGTAACACTCCATCCAGCCTCTCCGACATATGACCGCAGAAAAGATACCTCAAACGCCCGCAATTTCAGTAGGACGCGTCTACCTTGTCGGCGCAGGACCAGGAGATCCCGGTCTGCTAACGCTACGTGGAGCCGAATGCCTGCAGCAGGCGGAACTCGTGCTGTACGATGGACTTGTTAACCCGCTGCTGTTGCGACACAGCAGGGCGAATTCCGAGCGCACGTGTCGTGCCGAGGGGCCGACAGGTCGTCATATTCCTCAAGAAGAGATCAATCAACGACTGATTGCGGCCGCCCGGCAAGGAAAGACGGTTGTGCGCCTGAAGGGGGGCGACCCCTTTATCTTCGGGCGAGGGTCCGAAGAGGCTGCGGCTCTGCGAGAAGCGGGGATTCCTTTCGAAGTTGTGCCGGGGATCACCGCAGCGACCGCCGCCGCTGTTTACACAGGAATTTCCCTGACTCATCGCGATCATGCGTCGGCGGTTGCTTTTATCACTGGGCACGAAGATCCGTCGAAGCCGGCATCCGCTTTGGATTATGAGGCGCTCGCACGATTCCCCGGAACGCTCGTTTTTTATATGGGGCTTCATCGGCTGGATGCGATTTCTTCGGCATTGGTCGCTGCTGGAAAGCCTGCCACCACGCCTGTGTGTGTCGTCTGCCGCGCAACTCAGCCGCTGCAGCGGACTGTCACCGGAACTTTGGCCGATATCGCTTCCGTCGTGAGTACAGCCGGCCTGCATCCCCCTTCGCTGGTGATTGTGGGAGAGTGCGTAAAAGTACGTGAGCAGGCTCGTTGGTTCGAAGACCGGCCATTGTTTGGCCTGCGAATCGGTATCACCCGTCCTGAAGAGCAGTCAACCGATGCGGCGCGGCGGGCCTATGAGTTGGGGGCATCGCCTGTCTTGCTGCCCACGATCGAAATCGCCCCGCCCGACGATTGGATCGCAGTCGACGGTGTACTCAGTCGCCTGGATCAGTTTGACTGGATCGTCTGGACTAGTTCCAACGGCGTGCGAGGGTTATTGGGGCGGCTCTGGGAACTGGGTGGCGATACTCGCCGCCTCAATCGCGCACAACTTGCTTGCATCGGTTCCTCGACCGCGGCTGAGTTGGAAAAATACTCGCTTCGGGCCGATGTTGTCCCACCAGAATATCGAGCAGAGTCGCTTGGTGTTTAAATGAGTTGGAAGGTCTACGGGAAGCGAGTTCTTTGGGCACGAGCCAGTCGCGGTCGTGACGTGCTTTCTCAAGAACTGACAAACGCCGGTGCATTACTGGAGCAAGTCGTCGTCTATCAGAATCGCGATGTCCCCGCGCTTCCGGCGCATGAATTGGGACAGATTGAAAGGGGGGAACTCGACTGGATCGGACTGTCGAGTCCGTCGATCGCTCGTTCGCTGGCACGTCTGCTGACACCGAGCGCTCGGCAGCATGTCGGGTCCACGACACGATTGGCCAGCATCAGCCCGGTGACGACGGCGGCAGCGATTGAAGTTGGCTTACCCATCGCGGCCGAAGCGATCACATACACCTGGGAAGGTTTGTTTCAGAGTATGGTGAAGTCGGAAGTGGAGCGCGCTCACTAGCTCTCTGACCTGGCAGTAGCGCTTCAACGTTCTAAGATAGCTTGGTGGGTGAGGTGACAAACCAACGAGGATCGCTGCGATGGAAGGTGACAATCAGCAATTGCGAATGCTGTCCATTGCTCACTACATCGTAGCAGGAATGGTGGCACTGTCCGCCTGCGTTCCATTGATTCATGTTACGATCGGCCTGCTGCTGTTTTTGCATCCACCAGAGAACCGATCAGGCGGCGAGCCGTTTCCTGCACAGCTTTTTGGACTGATCTTTGCGGGTGTGGGAACCGTGATGATCGTGTTCGGCTGGGCCATGGCGATCTGCATC
>CBIHQO010000400.1:0-6363 GCA_966211735.1 uncultured Schlesneria sp. | reverse complement strand
ATGAACGGCATCAGTTTGTCAGCCCAGTAGATCTCGGCAAATGAATCTGCTGAACCACTGAAGGCGATCACATCGGCATCGTAAGGATGATGCAGGAAAAACTTTCCATTGTTCACTTCATAGTACTGATGCACTGCCAGACCGATTTGGCGCAGGTGAGACAGACAGTCCATCCGCCGTGCGGCTTCTCGAGCCTGCTGCACCGCGGGAAGCAATAGTGCGACAAGCACCGCGATGATGGCGATAACCACCAGCAGTTCGATCAGTGTGAACGCCCGCCGCGACTCGGATGGATTTGTTTGAAGCGATCGAACCATAACTATCCTCTTCAGATGACCCGGTAGGCCGCAAAAGAATGGCACCCCGCTGAGCGGAATTCAACTGAGTCGAAGTTTGAAAATGGTGATGATCCGAAACGCAGTAGCTCCGTTCAGTGACAACAAACTAGCACCGTTGACATTCCGTCTCAAAAAAGTCAGCGTGTCTCGTTCTGATCACAGTCAGATTGTTTCTCCTGGCGAAGGACACGATCATGTCGCGACCGATTCACCGCAGACCTCGCTCGGCATTCACACTGATCGAACTGCTGGTCGTCATCGCCATCATTGCGGTCCTGATTGCGTTGCTGCTTCCCGCAGTGCAGCAAGCTCGTGAAGCCGCTCGGCGGACCCAATGCAAAAACCAGCTAAAACAACTCGGGCTGGCGATTCACAACTATGAAGCGACGATGGGTAATCTTCCACCGACTGCCGTTGTGATCAAGCAGGCGGATGGCTCGCTATGGACAAGCTACCTGGGTCCGCACGGTCGGATTCTGCCTTATATCGATCAAGGCAACACCTACAACGCAATCAACGTCAACCTGGCCTACGGGGATCTGGCCAATGTTCCGGCAGTCGGGCATGTGACGGGACTGTTCTTGTGTCCCAGTGAACCGCAGACGATGCCCGTGGTGAACGCGTCGTTTGGAACAATCGGAGGCGTCAACTATGGGTTCAGCATGGGCGATTGGTACGTGTGGGCGGGTCCGAACGGTGGTCCGCTGACTCGATCCGCGTTCGGCGTGAACCTCAGTCGGCGGATGGGCGACTTCACCGACGGGCTCAGCAATACCTTGTGGATGTCTGAGGTCAAAAATTACCAACCGTATATTCGCGACTGTGGTTCACTGGCGAATATTCACGATCCGAACACCGTTCCGTCTCCGAATGCCGATCCCTTGACCGTTGCTCCCGAGTATAGTTCATCAGGTTGCACATTCCTCTTGAACGCCCATTCCCAGTGGGCCGAGTTGACAGTTCATCACAACGGCTTCACCACCGCCTGGCCACCCAATAAGGTGACACCGGGCGGTCCTGGCATGGCGACTCCCGACGTGGATCTGAACAGTCAGCGTGAGCGGATCGGTGGACCGACTTATGCGGCGGTTACTTCGCGCAGCTACCACGTCGGCGGGGTCCATTCGCTGTTCGGTGACGGAACCGTGCGGTTCGTTTCCACGAACATCGACGGTTTCCTGTGGCGCAACCTGGGAACAGTGGCTGGCGGCGAAGTCGCCTCGTACTGAGAAAGCGAGTTACCAATGTGGGCCAAGCTGATCACCGTAGTGTGCATTGCCCTGATCGCGCTGGTCGGCTGTGGCTGGCTGGTTGGAACGAAACTCTCTGAAGAGGAAGTGGAGCAATCCCAGCGTCTGCTGATCAGCGTCCTGGATGCCTGGAAAACGGGGCAAGCTCACACTTTGGCGTCGCAGACCCCACCGATCCGATTTCAGGACGACGACTACATGGCGGGTTGGCGGCTGGCCGACTATCAACTGGTCAACCCGAAACAGCAAATCCAGAGCTTTCGTGACGTGCCGGTTCAGGTCAATTTGATCGACCGGCAAGGGAAACCGCTGCAAAAGACAGTCACCTATCAAGTCGGATTAGATCCCCTCACCGTGCAGCGCAGCGACAATTGAGGAACAACATGAATTGTGCAGACACAGTTGAAGAAGTGCCGTTACGCAAAGCCACCAAGCTCGCGAAGATCACAGCTAATTCACGCTCTCCGCGAACTTGGCACCTTTGTGTGAGGCCCTTTGGGGTCGCTTTGATGTTCTGTCTCACCTCGAACTTGGCTCAATCGGCCGAGACGACCGGCGAGCGAAAATGGGACTTCGAGACGGAGACCGTCGGTCAATCCGCGAACGGCTTTCGTACTGCAGTCGGAAAGTGGATCGTCACCCAAGACGGCAAAAATCGGGTGCTCGCCCAGACGGCGGAGAATGCAGATGCCGTCTTCAATGTCATTCTGCGGACTGACATCCTGTATTCCGATGTCGAACTCAGCGTCCGGCTGAAAGCGAACAAGGGGATTGTCGACCAGGGAGGCGGCGTGGTCTGGCGGGCCAAGAATGTGAAAACCTACTACGTCGCTCGCTACAACCCGCTCGAAGATTCCTTCCGCGTCTACAAGGTTGTCGACGGCAAGAGATCTCAACTCGGAAGCATTAAAGCCGCGGGCGACACGGAGTGGCACACACTGAAGGTCACGATGAAAGCGAACAAGATTGTCTGCACGCTGGACGACAAATCGCAGATGGAGGCCGAAGACAACTCGATCCGCGGCTACGGGCGAGTCGGTCTCTGGTGCAAGTCTGACGCTCAGACTTACTTCGATGATCTGATCGCCAAGGGCGAAGGGATCATTCCCAAACCAGCAGAACCGCCGCAAGAGACCAAAGAGTTCGAGATCAAAGGGAATCGGCCCTATCTCGGCGGGCACGAGGTCGATCTGTGGGGCCTGCGTTGTGGCAACGCGTTCTGCAGCGATGCGGTGACGGAGCGATTCATTCGCAACTTCGACAACATGAACGCGCACGGTATCAATCTGGTCGGTGCGTTTATCCAGGGGGTGAATGCAGGCCATCCGGATGGCGATGCCGGGTTGAACGGGTTCACTCGCCACGGCGAAATCCTGCCCGAGATGAAGCGGCGAATCGAATGGTTCGTGCGCGAAGCCGACAAACGCGGCATGGTCGTGATGATTGGCGTGATGGCTCCGCGCAAGGATCAGGAGTTCTACGCCGAAGAAGACATGAAGAACGCTGTCGAACAGACCGCGCAGTTCCTGAAAGAAAAGAAGCTGCACAACATCTTCGTCAACTTGTGCGATGAGTTTAACCATCCCCTTCGAGCCGACAAGTTGCTGGTCCGCGAACCCGACGGTGAAAAGAAGAAGGCGATGATCACCGGCTGGTTCAAGGCGATCGCACCAGACATCGAAGCGGGGATTGGACCTCACTGGAAGTCAGGAACCAGTGACACCTATCCTGGCATGGACATCCGCATCATTCAAAAAGGGATGGCGATTCCCAAGGAAGGATTCGTGGTCAATGCCGAGCCGATCCGCGAGGACTATTTCAACAACGATGGCATCTTTAACGCGACCAACATCGAAGCGATCTTCACGAATTGTCGCAATTATCTGGATGCTCCCCACGCGGTGTTCATGCTGCATTCGGGTTATGTGCAGGGAATCACAGGCTATAGCGGAACCGCACCCCATGCCGAAATGGGTGGCTACGGAACCGGCCCCCATGATCGCGGGATCCGTTTCTACTACGAATGGGTCCGCGATAACGTCGGTCGCTGGGAATACCCCAACCACGTGCCAGCGGCTGAGTTCTCGACGTTTGGCGTCGACCAGTGAAGTCGCATCGGTCCCATTCGTCCTATGAGTCCTATCGAAATGGGACAAATACGACGAATGGGACTGATGAAAGGTCGCCGTGACCTAAGCCCTTAGGGTTGCCCCTAGCGTGCTCTGACAGGCTGCGATGACCGATTGCTGGGCTGCTTCCACTTCTTCGCTGGTCAGCGTTCGTTCCGGTGACCGATACATCAGTGTCACCAGGTAGCTTTTCTTTCCTTCCGGAATCTGTTTCCCGCGGTACTGACCACCGAACCCAATCGACTCCAGCAAAGGCCCAGCCGCCTTGCGAACAACGGCGTCCAAGTCGTTCCAAGTCACGGGGTCGTCCAGCACAAAGTTAAGATCGCGAGCCGATCCTTGATACTGCGGCAATGGTTTGAATTTTGGAACCATGTCGGCGACGGATTCCAACACGGACAGATCGAGTTCGGCCACAGTCACGGGATCTCGCAGGTCCAGTTGGTTGCCAACCGATCGATCAAGCTCCCCCAGCCAACCCCAGAATTGGCCATTGAGCAGCAGTTCCGCACCTCGTCCCGGGGTGAACTGCGCGATTGATGACGGGCGAGCTTGAACGGTGGCCGAGGGATTCACTCGTGCCGCCAGTTCTTCCACAACCCCCTTCACTTCTGCAAACGACTTTCCGCTCACAAAGCCGATCATTGTCGGTTCAGACTGGACCTGCGGCAGCGTCTTATCGGCAGACAAATGGACTGTCGCGATCTCGAAGAGCTGCGCGCCGAAGGTTCCGCGGCGCTCATTCGACCGACGTGACCCCAGCAGACTGGGGATCAGCGTTTGTCGCAACAGACTTGTTTCACGGAAGTCAGAATGATCAATCGCCAGCGGCGCGACCTCGCCTCTTGGGCGGAACAAGCCATGCTCGCGTTCACTCACCAGCGAGACCGTGATTGCTTCGTAGTACCCTGCCCCAGTCAACGTACTGCGAACACGATCGACAACGCGGTCGCGGTGCGACTTGTGACTGAGGCACAGCGGCACATTGGTGTCGGACGGGAGATTGTCATATCCGTGAATACGAGCGACTTCTTCAATCAAATCGATTTCGCGAGACAAGTCGCGACGATTTGAAGGAGCGATGAATGAAGCGGTTTCAGTGGTCGCGTTTCCGACTTGCTGCAAACCGAGGGCGAGCAAGATTCGGATTGCTTCGTCGCTGGGGATCTTTATCCCCAGGATACGTTCAATCTGTGCGAACCGCAGCGTGATCGGTGTCGTGCTGGCCGTGGGTTGAACTCCCGCCGAGACAACTCCGTCCAGCAGTTCGCCCCCGGCCAGTTCCAGAATCAACTCGCAACAGCGCCGGCTAGCCCATTCCGGTCCCAGCGGATCGAGGGCTCGTTCGAATCGGTACGAGGCATCGCTATGCAGTTTCAGTCGGCGCGACGTATTTCGAATCGAGAGTGGAGCGAACAGCGCGGCTTCAATCAGGACATTCTTCGTGGAAGTCGTGATCTCGGTTTCGGCACCACCCATCACTCCAGCCAAGGCGACAGGATGATCGGTGTCAGCGATGACACACATGTCCGTCGCCAGCACATATTCCTTGTGATCGATCGCCTGCAGCTTCTCGCCTGACTTCGCCCGTCGAACGACGATTCGCTGGCCATGCAATCGATCCATGTCGAAGGCGTGCAGCGGCTGACCGCATTCCATCAACACATAGTTGGTGATGTCGACAATATTATTGACGCTGACAATCCCAACGGTCTGCAGGCGGCGCTGCATCCACGCGGGACTGGGTCCAACTTTCACTCCGCGAATGACTCGAGCGTGATATTGCGAACAGAGGTCCGGGCATTCGATGGCGACCGATGTGACCGAAGCGACTGGAGTCTTGTTTGTCTTCGGAGTCGCCGCCGGAACGGTCATCGGCAGGTCATAGACAACAGCCGCTTCGCGCGCGATCCCCAGATGCCCCAGGCAATCAGGTCGGTTGCTCGTGACTTCGAAGTCGATACAGGTATCACCGTCGACATCGCGGCATTCTTCCAGATTCAAACCGGTCATCGTCAGGCGGTCAGCCAACACTTCGGCCGAAACGTCGACTGCCACGTACTGCTTCAACCAATCCCAACTGACTAGCATGTTCAGACCACCACACAATCGGACTGTTCAGAAAAAATGTCGAACCCGTACTGTAAACGGACCGCCCGGAAGGCGGAAGGGTTCGGGATCATCGGTTTGGTGCGGAACGATTGTCTTGGAAAGTCGTTCCGTCTTCCCATTCCGCCCGGTCATAGCCAAAATCTAAGGGACATTCGACAGATTTGCTGCAGAACATGGCCTTCGATCACTGGTGTTCAGCGATTCGGGACCGTGCGATCACTCGAAAGGAACACCGTGGGATTCATTGATCTCAGCCAATATGAACCGATTTCTCCGGTACCCGGATGTCGGATGCGGACTCCGTTTGGTCAGAACCTGATGCTGTCGTACCTGGAAATGGACGACGGAGCCGAAGTCCCGTCGAGCGTGTATGCCATATAGAAAATACGTGCCTCGACCTCGCCGGTCTTTTCGCTTTTTAGCGGCATAAAACCGGTCGTCACGCTATAGTTCAGCGTTCGCGGTCCGACGCGGAGCGAATGCTTCGTCTCGACCGTCGGTTCTTCCTTTTGCTGGACGGCCTAGGCGGTTTTA
>CBIHQO010000399.1:0-6370 GCA_966211735.1 uncultured Schlesneria sp. | reverse complement strand
GGGTAGTTGTCTTTGTAGAGCGGATGAACGTTCAGCACGATCTTCTGATAGGTCAAGGCCTTGGCCATCGGCTTCTTGATGCCGTATTCGTCGAAGTCATGGAAGCGACGACCGATCACATCGGCCAGACGCTGCGAGTTACGAACGCTACGGAAGTCGTACCGCAGGAACAAAGCCAGTTCGCGCTCTTTCAAAACGGTCGCACCACCCAGGATGCGGCCACGCTTGAGAAGTTCTGGCGAATTCACCGCATCGCTGCCGACACCGGCCGTCAGAATCGCACCTGATGCTTTGGCATAAGCATGCCCATGCAGGGGGGCCGATCGATTTGCAACAATCGCCTGCTCGGACAAGTATGTTTCCATCAGCCAGCCACCGGCCAAACTGGTGGCGTCGGCACTTTCCGGGATGCGGACTTCCAAGTCGATCTTCTCGCCCTTTTTCATCAGTGGCGGTAAGTACGCGCGAACCAGGACCAAGGCCGTGTTCGGAGACTGCAAGATCTGATTCGGATTAGGAACGCCGCGGCGTTTCAGTTCGTTCATGAGTTCTGTGCGATAGAACGACGGAGCGGGATCGCCCCCGGTGCCGTTCAATCCCACGACCAGGCCAACCCCTTCGATCCCCGATCATCGGGGTCTCCACTTTCGTCTCGTACTTCTTCTCGGCCGACTCTTCGTCTTTATCTGCCTTCGATGCAGCGGACAGGTACGTGAACGCACCCGTGACGGACAATCCGAAGAGTAACGACCAAGCCAGAGGGCGCCAGGGAGACATAGTCTGCGACTCCATTCGCGGAACGAAACACGAGCCGGTTCCAACCGGCAATCCCAGTGTTCGGCGGTCAGGTTGCATTGACGAACAAGGGCGCGTCAACATCGCGAGAAAGGCCAGGGGCCAGCTCGCATCACCAACAGGACCGGGAAAAACAGGGAGGATCGGAGCGTATGTGGGCGTGGCAGGACGGTCAAGACGACTCAGTTCAAAGTCCGTACGTCAGCACCCACAGGATGGCAAATGCCACGCACATGAAGCCAACAATCTGCAAAAACAGCCGGAAGGCACGCTGCAGGATGTATTCTGGCAGCTCATATCGGCTGGCGCTGTAAACAAGGCTAATGGCCATGGCCAGAGGGACCATGTACCAGGTGACATTCGCTTGGGCGAGTAACAACGAATCGAACATGAAGATCCTTCACCTTGGCGACGGCAACTAGGTAAGGTGGGAAAGCTGCGTCGCTTTCTGCCCTGGCCGCACTTCCAATTCCTTATACTGGCGTTTTCTGCACGGGTACGGATTCCGGCCGAATCGGTTCTTCTTTCGTTCCCACTGGCGGTGGGGGGCCAGCTCCGGCAACCGTTCGCGACTTGGTCTCGGCGACCGCCGTGTGCTCATCGCCAAACCCATAAGCTGGGCCGTTCACACAGTCCCAGATCGCCAGGAAATTCAGTAATCCGGCAATCCAAGTGAAGACCAGGGCAAGTTCGTAAGTCTTTCCCAAACGGTCATTTAAATCCTGAAGCTGAGCGGGATCTGGGGTCACTCCGTAGGAATTGATCAGGGACCGGGGCACCGTCCCGATGATGGCTCGCCCGCGAAGATTCGACCCTTCGTCCGCGCCGTCGCTTAGTCCACATTCAAGTTTGCGACCCGAACCCGCCTTGATAGGGCGATCCAGTTCGAATCGAGGGCCACCCAATTCCAGTTTGACGGGCTTTCCGTCCAGCGTTCCATCAAAAGCCCCCTTCACTTCAGGGCCGAATTGCCCCTCCGCCGGATCCAATCGCACGGTTCCCACCAATTGACTTGGCTCGGTTCCTTCCGGGGGATTCAATGTTCCTTCAAAGGGGGCCGTAAATGGTGCCGTCAGTCGCCTGACGGAATGGTTGGATGCTTCTTTGGCTCGCTTGCTTTGAAATGCCGCTGGCAGCGAAAATCCGCCAACACCCAGTTGCGCGACGTAGCTCAAGGGACCGATGCGAGGCGGAGACAGCGTGACATCCCCGTAAACCACCATCCCTTCGCCCATCTTCTGGCCCCAGAAAAACAGGGCCAGAATGCTGACGCAGTAGATGATCCCTTTGACCGTCCGTCCTTGATAAAGATGTCCCGCACCAGGAATCAGGAACGCGAGCACCCCGGCAATCCAGGGGTTTTTGTCTTCCCAAGGCCGAGGATGCGATGATGAACTCATGGGTGGAACGGACGACATGCGGCAGGCTTTCGCAGGATTCTCGCCACAATAACTGGCGAATCCCTGTTTGCAGTAGGAAAAGCTGCCCAAGTGGTCAGGCAGACGCTTTCAGCGGCGGAGATCTCCAATCTCCAGGACCGCCGATTCTAACACAGGTCCCTCGTGACAGACTAGGTCGCCTTGCCTGAACGCAAGGCGAGTGAGTTCTTCATGTTCCGGCAACGGGCCGCCGCCGCTCGCATAGGACGGGTTTCCAACCCGTCTTTTCTTTGAATTCCCGATCCCGCCGTAATACTTAGCTCAGAGCCAAAGCGACGGGCTGGAAGCCCATCCCACGAAAAGGACACTTCGAAGTGTCACTGGTTCAATCTCAATCGATCGCGAGCATCACCGCGAACCGTCACCCAGGACGGCTCGAACTTCTGACTCGGGAATGTCTCCAAATGTTTTGACGTCACCGATCCGAGTTGGCAGGACGAAGCGCAGGCTGCCGGCAACCGCCTTCTTGTCCAATCGCATCCGCTCCACGACGGCATCGGTCGACAATTTCGCTTCTGCTGGCAGTGCGGTTGGTAAGTGGAGTGCTTCCAGCAGACTGATCTGGCGATCAGTGATGCTCCTGTCGATCAGCCCGCGACGTTCGGCCAATCGGCTGGCATAGACCATCCCAATGGCGACCGCTTCTCCGTGCAGCAGTTGACCGTAGCCGCACAGCGCCTCAAATGCGTGGCCAAACGTGTGACCGTAATTGAGCACTGCTCGCAGGCCAGTCGCTTCGTACTCGTCTCGCTCAACAACGTCGGCCTTCAAACGACAGCTTTTGGCCACGATGTGACTCACTGCCTCGGGTTGCCGAGCGTTAATTGCGGCGACGTTGTGTTCGAGATAGCTGAAGAATTCCGCGTCGAGGATCACACCGTATTTGACGACCTCGGCCAGTCCCGCGCGGTACTCGCGATCGGGCAACGTCTGCAGAGCAGTTGTATCGATCAATACGCCAATCGGCTGATAGAACGCGCCGATCATGTTTTTGGCGAGCGGATGATTAACCCCCGTTTTGCCGCCGACCGAACTATCGACCGCCGACAGCAGCGTCGTGGGAATCTGCACGAATGGTAACCCACGTGTATAAGTCGCTGCGATGAACCCGGCCGCGTCGCCGACGACGCCGCCCCCGACAGCCACGATCACTGTTCGTCGGTCCGCCTGCATCTCGATCAGTCGGTCATAGACCTTTGTCACGATGTCCAGCGACTTTGATTTCTCACCCGCGGGCAACACCTCCGTCTCGCATCGCCACCCGTCAGCGATCAGGCTTTGTCGAACAACGGCCGCGTGCGAGTTCGCCAGATTGGAATCAGTCACCAGCAACGCCACCGGCTGCGGAGTCGGTTTGCCTTCTTTCAGCCAGACACTTCCCTGCGGCGGAGCCTGCTTGCAGGTCATCGACGACATGCCGTCTCGTTCGATCCACCAGCGACGCAGCAGCCGACCACAGTCTGACAGCTTGTTGCTGACGATCGGAATCTCGTAGCTGCGTGGTCCCAGGTTAACGTGGACCAGAATTTCATCAGTTGCAGACACAATACAATCCATGAATGAGAGGCAAGTAAACTAGCAAGCCGCCGACGTTGTTTCTTCGGCCACAATATACGTGTCCGAATCGCGACCGGTGTTGTAGACAATCAATTCCGCCAGCAATCCGATCGTTATGGCCTGAGCCCCCAACAGTGTCGAGGCGATTGAGTAGGCCAGCAGCGGACGATTGCCAATCGGTGAGTGAGGCCACACAGGAATCACGTTCATCATCAGCCACGCGATTGCCAGGTAACCCATGCCCGCAAAGCCAAGACCAAAGCAGATCAGCCCGATCCAGCCGAGCATATGGTGCGGACGCTGTCCGTAGCCGATCAGGAACGACACGGTCAGCAGATCCAGGAATCCGCGAGTGAAGCGGCGGATCCCGTATTTTGAAAAGCCGTGTTGGCGAGCCCGATGATGCACGCCAATCTCGGTGACGCTGAAACCGCGAGCATGCGCCAGGACCGGGACGAAGCGATGCATCTCGCCGTACAGACGGATCTCGCGAGCGACCTCGCGGCGGAACAACTTCACGCCGCAATTGTGGTCATGCAGCTTCAGGCCTGTCATCCGACTGACCAGCCAGTTGAACACGCGGCTGGGATAAACCTTATGCCAGGGGTCCAGCCGACGCTGCTTCCAGCCGTTGACGACGTCAAAGCCTTCGTTCAGCTTGGCGATGAAATTGGGGATCTCGGCGGGATCGTCCTGCAGATCGGCGTCCATCATCATCATCAGTTCGCCGTCAGCCAACTTCAGCCCCGCGGTGAGTGCCGCCGCCTTGCCGAAATTGCGACGAAACCGAATCCCCTGCACGCGTGGATCTTCCAGCGAGAGCTGGCGAATGATTGCCCACGACCCATCGCGAGACCCGTCGTCGACAAACACGACTTCGATTTCGAGCGAATGATCAGCCGCCGCCCGGGAAATCTGCGCATGCAGCTCGCGCAGACTGTCGACTTCGTTCAATACAGGAATGACCAGTGAAAGTTTCATGTCGCAGAGTGTCGGCGTTCACGCCGCACGGTTCAAGCGTTCGGCGAATTCTTGCTCAAAGAGAATCGTGCGGATGCAACGAACGAGGCCGCTGGTAGCCAAGGTCGCCCTTTGGAGTGCTCCGGCTTGACGGAGCTTCGGCTTCAGTCGCCAAAGAGCATCGAACGCGAGGACAACAGCCGACGACACGGAACGCTGGCTGCTCTTGCGCTTCGCGTTCAGATGTAACTAGGCCTCCACTTTGACTTGATCCAAAGCGGTGTCTGGCCACCGCACTCCAAGGGGGGCGACTTTGGAGTGCTGCGGCTCGACGGAGCTGTCGCTGCTAGCCGTCCGATACCTGTCAGGAGACAGAGCGACCAGCAGGTGATAGAACTAATTGAAGGCGCGAGGGGGTCGCCACGCGGAATCCTCCGCTGAAATGCTTCGAGAACAGGGTAGCGTCGCACAATGACATCGGTGGAGAGACCAATCACGGCAGATGACAATCTGCATCTAGTTGCCAAGCGAGCGATTGATCCGGCGGTGCTGCTGGCGGTCTGGTGCAGTCTGTTCGCCTACAGCGTGTTGGCAGCCCCGATCCCGGCCGTGAATGAGCCGCACTATCTGTGCAAGGCCAAACACTATTGGCAGCCAGATTGGTGTGCGGGTGACTTCTTTCTAGAGTCGTCGAATGCTCATACCGTTTTCTTTGCCACCGTGGGAAGCCTGACGCAGTGGCTATCGCTCGAACAAACCGCGTGGATCGGTCGAGTGATCGCCATTGGGATTCTCGCCCTGGGCTGGTGCAACCTGTTGTCGACGGTGGTGCAGTGCCGCTGGTCGACGTTGCATATTCTCTGGGTGTTTCTGGCTCTGCAGTCGTGTGGCAATTTCTCCGGCGAATGGCTGGTCGGCGGCGTGGAAGGCAAAGTCTTTAGTTACGGCCTGTTGTTCTATGCGTTAGGAGAAGTCCAACGAGGCCGCGCTATCTTGGCCGGGGCAACAGCGGGGCTGGCCATCGCATTTCATCCGGTCATTGGCCTATGGGGCGTCTTGGCCGTCGCCGGCACTATCGTTGTGGAAAGGATCTGGAACCGGCTGCGATCGCCAGTAGACCAATCACAAGCCGCGCAGGCGATGTCACCTCGGCTATATGTCGCAAGGATGTTCCTGGCCTGCGGCGTCATGGCGATCTGTGCCTTGCCAGGGTTGATTCCTGCGATCCAACTGTTGGGCGAACCAGCCTCGGAACAGACGAAAGCGGCGGCGAACTTCATTCAGGTCTACTATCGGCTGGCCCATCATCTCGATCCGATGCGGTTCCTGCCGCGGGCGTACTACTGCTACGCCACGCTGCTGGTGATCTGGGCGGCTGCGATGTTCCTGCGAGGCCGATCTCCGTCGCAGCGTCGGTTCGATACGATCGTTGCCTTTGCCGTGTTGTTCGCCTTAGCCGGAATCGTCATTGGCTGGGGACCGCGACCCGCTCCGCAAATGGTCTGGTATGCTCAACGGGCGCAGCTCTTGAAGTTCTATCCGTTTCGCCTGGCTGATGTGCTGGTTCCCCTGGCGGTGTCGATCGCAATCGTGTTGCCGCTGCATGCGCGGTTGCCAAT
>CBIHQO010000398.1:0-6385 GCA_966211735.1 uncultured Schlesneria sp. | reverse complement strand
CCAGTTGGCCGT
This sequence comes from uncultured Schlesneria sp., assembly GCA_966211735.1. GTDB lineage: Bacteria > Planctomycetota > Planctomycetia > Planctomycetales > Planctomycetaceae > Schlesneria. Next base: position 6,373 of record CBIHQO010000398.1, on the reverse strand, counting down.
CTTGATCGGCCCAGACAACGCGACCACCTGCGAGCGTTAAGAATGCTATTCGCCTGGAACGGGCCCACGATGAGCAACACGTTGCCAAATAGATTGGCAACCACTCTCCAGATTGATCCAATCGATCAGACCACGTTTGATCCTGCATAACTATTGCTCTGGTCCAATGCTTTATTGACCAGGCGTCGTTTTCCACTTTCTTCAGTGGTCTGTGTCTTGTTGTTCTCTCATCGCATCAGGATGAAGATCACGCCAACAAGTGTTGCCATGGCGAAGACACCGGGTCGTGACCAGTTGATGTCGGTGATGGCGGATAAGAACAGTGTTTCTGGCCGCATGGTCTCCGAGCAGCAAGGCGCTCAATATCGACCAAACTCACATGCGCCATGACTGCCCCAGACGCTGTCTGATAATAAGCGCCAGCCTCAATCGCAAAATCGGCATGATCGCCGAGAAGTTCTGCCAACGGCGCGATTCTTCTCGACCAAACAAAATAAGTCCGTTACCCGACAAATCAGAACGGGCTCCTGATCAACACGTGAACACTTCGAACGTCGGCCGCGACGCGGCAAGTTGACTGACTTCTTCGGCTTAACGGGAGTGGATACACAAACCGCCATTCCGTACTCGCGATCATTTCATTTTCCACAGCAACGTCGACGTCATTGGTTTTGGTATGCGATCTGCGGCCGAGTCATCTCGTTAAGCGACCTACGTCAGTTCAGCAATTCGGATTGGAAATCTCGTGGCCAGGAGGAGAATTTATGCGCATTGTGTCCGTAAAATCTCCATTCAAGTGACTTTCGAAATCGAGGAAGTGCGAGGCCAATACGCAGAGCCGGAAGGAACTGTCAAAATTGTGACTTGGCGCTTTGTCAGAGCCAGCGCTCCACGAGGGGTGCTTGCTGAGCCGATGATCTGCCCGGCGTTTCTGACACACGCGGAGTGGCATACATGTTGAGATTGTCAGTATTCGGTCGCACCGTTTTAGCTCTAGCTTCAATATCTATCGCAGGTTGCCACAAGCAACTGGAAGATCACCGCCCGCCCCAAAAGATTGTCGTGACCAAGCCCGAGGTAATGCCCATTACCGTCACCGAACGCTACGTCTGTCAAATTCATGCGCAGCGACACATTAAAATCCGGGCTTTGGAGAGAGGCTATCTCGATGCCATCTCGATCAAAGAAGGGCAGGCGGTGAAGAAAGACGATCCGTTGTTCCAACTCATGCCTGTGGTTTACAAGTCGAAGTTGGATGTCGAACTGGCCGAACTCGATGTCGCTCAGATGCAGTACGACTATTCCAAGAAGTTATCCGACGAAAAAGTGGTCTCAAAGAACGAGGTGTCGTTAGTCGAAGCGAAGTTGGCGCGAGCCAAGGCGCAAGCCCAATTGGCAAAGGCCGAGTTTAACTTCACGACTTTCAGGGCACCCTTCGACGGAATCATTGATCGTTTCAGCCTCCAGCAAGGAGGATTGGTCGAGGAGGGCGACACCCTCACCAGTTTATCCGACAACAGCGTGATGTGGGTCTATTTTAACGTCCCCGAGGCGAACTACCTCGATTATATGGAGGAACGGACCGAACGCGAAAAGAACCAGAAGGTGGAACTTTTGCTGGCAAACCGCAAGAAGTTTTCGCAGGCAGGCAAAATCAGCGCGATTGAAGCTGACTTCAACAACCAGACAGGAAACATTTCCTTCCGCGCGGATTTTCCCAACCCCGATCGCCTGCTGCGCCACGGTCAGACAGGCAATATCTTGATTAGTCGAATCAAGAAAGACGCCATCGTGATCCCTCAACGGGCAACGTTTCAGATCCTTGACAAGCGGTACGTCTATGTCGTCGACAAAGAGAGCGTCGCGCATCAACGCGAGATCAAAGTCCAGAATGAATTGGAAGATGTGTTTGTCATCGACAAAGGAATTGAGGTGGGCGACAAGTTCGTGCTCGAAGGAACGCGACAGATTCGCGATGGCGACAAGATCGAGTATGAGGAAATCAGTTCTCAGCAGGCTCTTGCCAACCTGAAATTCCACGCAGAATAACTTCCTCTTCCCCACACTTGGAGCCCCGGAACGGAAGGGAGTCGTCCTGAAAGATGTTCTCGCAATTCCTCCATCGACCGATTTTGTCGATCGTGATTTCGATCATCATTTTGTTCCTGGGTGGGCTGTCAATCAGAACGCTGCCCATCTCTCAGTTTCCTTCCGTCGCACCCCCCAGCGTGGTCGTGACCGTTTCTTACCCCGGTGCCAGCGCCAAAGTGTTGGTCGACTCCGTCCTGGTCATCCTGGAACAGTCCATCAACGGCGTACCGAACATGCGGTACATGGTTTCCGATGCCACCAGCGCTGGTGAAGGGACGATCACCGTCATTTTCGAACCGGGCACCGATCCCAACGTGTCGGTTTTGAACGTCCAGAACCGGATCCAGACCGTCAAAAACAGGCTTCCTGCGCTGGTCGAACGCGAAGGGATCATCGTCATGCAAGCCATGAAAAGCATGCTGATGTATGCCAATATCTACAGCACGAACGAAGGGCACGATCAGAACTTCATTTACAACTATGCCTTCGCGAACCTGCTGCCCGAGATCAAACGCGTTCGCGGTGTCGGCAGCGCCAAGATTCTTGGCAACCGCCAATATGCGATTCGGGTCTGGCTAGATCTCGACCGCATGCGTGCCTACGACATCTCTTCAGCAGACATCATGAAGAGTGTCGGCGAGCAAAGCATGATCGGTTCGCCGGGAAGACTTGGCCAGGCGACGGGACGGACCTCGCAGACGATCGAATATGTGCTGACCTGGGTCGGGCGTTACAACCATCCCGATCAGTATGCAGACATCATCCTCAGGGCCAACTCCAAAGGCGAAGTTCTGCGCTTGAAGGATGTTGCCGAAATCGAATTGGGCCCGTCGTATTATGACATCTACTCAGACATCGATGGCCATCCCTCTGCGGCGATCGTCCTGAAGCAGCTTCCCAACACCAATGCGACTATCGTCATCGAGCAGGTGAAGAAAAAACTTGATAAGCTCAAGAAGTCGTTCCCTCCCGGTATGACCTACGCAGTCAGTTATGACGTCTCCAGATTCCTGGACGCGTCGATCGAACAAGTGCTGCACACGTTGCTCGAAGCCTTCGTGTTGGTTTCGTTAGTGGTGTTTCTGTTTCTCGGTGACTGGCGCTCGACTCTCATTCCCACCCTGGCGGTACCGGTCTCCCTGATCGGGGCCTTCTTTTTCTTGCAGTTATTCGGCTTGTCGATCAATCTGATCACGCTATTTGCCTTGGTCCTGGCGATTGGCGTCGTGGTGGACGATGCGATCGTCGTGGTCGAGGCCGTGCATGCCAAGATGCGAGAGAAGCATCTGTCGCCGTATTGGGCCACGAAAGAGGTCGTCAACGAGATCAGTGGTGCCATCATTGCCATCACGCTGGTGATGACGGCCGTCTTCGTGCCAGTGACCTTCATGACCGGGCCTGTCGGAACTTTCTACCGACAGTTCGGCATCACCATGGCAACGTCCATCATCTTGTCCGGGATCGTCGCACTGACGTTGACACCGGTTCTGTGCGCCATGATTCTGAAACCCCACACCAAGATCACAAAACGCGGACCGTTGAGGATGCTGCTGGATTTCTTTGATCGTGGCGTCGAAAAGGTCACCGGCGGATATATCACAGTGCTGCGGCCCATCGTCACACGCCGCGCTCTGACCTGGCTGGTCGTCGCCGGTTTTGGGGTCGGCATCTACCTCGTGAACACTCAACTTCCGGGGGGATTCATCCCGATTGAAGATCAGGGCATGGTCTATGGAATCATCCAGACGCCGCCCGGATCGACGATCGAGTACACCAATTCCAAGTCCAATGAACTGCGATTAATTGCCAACAAGATCGATGGAGTTCACTCGGTCTCGTCATTGGCCGGCTACGAAGTTCTGACGGAAGGGCGCGGCTCGAATGCTGGAACGTGCCTCATCAATTTGAAACCCTGGTCGCAACGTAAGCTGACCTCGAAGCAGATCATCCAGCAGCTTGAACAGGACAGCCAGCAGATCGCGAACGTCAAACTCGAATTCTACGAGCCGCCCGCTGTTCCAGGATTTGGAGCGGCTGGGGGTGTCTCTGTTCGCATCCTCGATGAGTCGAATGCGTCGGACTACCAAGAGCTTGGAGAGGTCACCGAAAAGTTCATGAAGGCTCTCGCGAAACGCAAAGAAGTGAAGGGGCTCTTCACCTTTTTTGCCAGTAATTATCCCCAATATGAGCTGGTCATCGACAATGACGTTGCGATGCAAAAAGGGGTGTCGATCAGCAAGGCGATGGACAATCTCTCGATCGTCATCGGCAGTACCTGGGAACAAGGCTTCATCCGCTTTGGCCAGTTCTACAAGGTCTTCGTCCAGGCGAAACCGGAGTTCCGCCGTTACCCTGCGGATTTTGCCAATCTGTTCGTCAAGAATGATGAAGGAGAAATGGTCTCTTATTCCGCTTTCATGCAGCTCAAACAACGGCAGGGAATGAACGAGATCAGCCGCTATAACCTGTATCCGTCTGCGGCGATTCAAGGTGCACCGGCCCCAGGCTACAGCAGCGGCGAAGCGATCCAGGCCATCAAAGAGGTCGCTGCGGAAACATTGCCGAACGGGTACGAACTGGGCTGGGAAGGCCTCTCTTATGACGAGGAGTCCAAAGGAAACCTGGCGCTCTATATCTTCCTAATCGTCGTGTTGTTTGTTTACCTCGTCCTGGCAGGGCAGTACGAGAGTTTCGTTCTGCCGTTAGCGGTGATTCTGTCGCTGCCGGTCGGAATCTTCGGATCATTCCTGTTCCTGCAGCTCATGGGACTGGCCAACGACGTTTACTGTCAGATTGGTCTGGTGATGCTGGTCGGCCTGCTGGGCAAGAACGCGATTCTCATTGTCGAGTTCGCTGTGCAACGGCACCAGCAAGGGGTCAGCATCAAGGATGCCGCCATCGAAGGGGCAAAGCTGCGATTCCGGCCGATTCTGATGACCTCCTTCGCCTTCATCGCAGGCCTGATTCCGCTCATCCGCGCCACCGGACCGGGTGCCATTGGAAACCGAACGATTGGCACCACGGCGGTCGGTGGCATGCTGTTCGGCACCCTCATTGGAGTGCTGGTCGTTCCCGGTCTGTATTACATCTTCGGCACGATCGCCAGCAGGGGACGCAAACTTATCCAGGATGATATCGAGACACCGCTCAGCGAGTCCGTCGAACACTCAGAGTAAGATCTCTGCTCCCGTGATCATGCAGCGGACAGAATCTGCGTAGGCAGTTTCGCCAAGAGATTGGGTGAATCCGCTGTACCAGGGTCCCGGCGACAGGTGTCGCGCGTCACTTCGCTTCCGTGGCGTCCGCATTCGCGTTCTTCAACCGATTGCGAGTTTCGCTGCGAGTAGCGGCTGTCTGCAATTGCGTGCGATAGTCATGCAGTGGCCTCTGCAGGATTCGTTCGATGACTTGCTTGCGAACGGCCCAGTCTGTGTCACTGACGTCAGCTTCGTGATGCCACTCTTCGAGCGTCTCCACGCCCTTGTCTGCAGCAACCAGACTGCGATCGACATCGGACAACTGGCGTCGAGCCGACTTCACGGGATACGACTGCCGCGATTCCCAGCGATTTCGGAGTGTCTGCAGCAGCCCATTCAACGTGTCAAAACGACGTCCGGGATCGGGAATCGACTCGGGATGCTTGATCAACAGTTCGATCGCCGTCACGACGTTGCGCGTCGAACCATCCACTGTCGGCGCGAAGTAGATCACGTGCAGACGATGCTCCAGTTCAGACACGGCATCCGTCTGCCCGCGCGACTGCAAATCGGCGATCTCTTGTCTGGCAAAGTAGCTGACCAGTGGATCGTAGGGCTGCAGATGTTTGGCGACTTCGGCGATCAGCTCAGCCGTGGGCTTGTGAGCGGCAATTCCCAGAGCCGTGAAGTAGGCCATACGCCATTCATCTTCAGGATGCTTCGCGGCTTTTTCATCAGTATGGCCGACCTGTTGGACGACGGACTGACGACGATTCTGCATCTGTTCTTTCAGAGCCTTGCGGTACTCCCACCAGTGAGACTCCGGGTTCTCCTGAACTAGCTTGTACTGCGTGGCGACTTCGGACAGCCGACGCAACAGGTCCGGTGAGACGCGGCGATCGCCAAGCCATTCCAGCAACCGCGACTTTCGCGATCGTTGTACTTCTTCTTCGTCCGGAGTCACGGATTCGTCTGGAGTTGCAAACGGAGCAGGACTGGTCCGAACGGCGGTCAGGACTTGTTGAGTTTCCTGCAGCTTCGGTGCCCAGCGAATCAGTTCCAGTGGCGCTCGCAAGGCCAGAATC
>CBIHQO010000397.1:0-6388 GCA_966211735.1 uncultured Schlesneria sp. | reverse complement strand
TCGCTGAGTTGCTTGGGCGAGAGGTCACGATGGCGATTGGTCGTCATCGCTTGCAGCCAGAAGTGTGCCTCCTTGGGATCAAGGCCACTTGGCAGGTTCAGCGAGTCCCAGCATATATCCCAACCGTAGCATTCGGTCTTCAGCTTGGCGAGTTGGCTCAGGCAACTCGCCTGGTCGAAGGGCTTTGGCTCGCTGCGTTGCGACACCTTGCGACGCTGCTGAATTCCCCGATCCCAGTCACTGGGATTCAGATTGATCTCGCGAGCGATATCAAGATTGATCGCGACCGAAGGTGCCGAGACGGCTGCTGGTGCCGGCTTCGATGGTTTCTCGGTCTTGGCGCTCGTGGATGACGCTGGCTTAGTTGCTGGTGTCGTCGCTGTCGCTGTGCCCGTTTCGCTGTAACCCTTCTTTAGTTTCTCGGCAACAAGCTTGTCATACGACTTACCAGCTTCGTCTTCTGAATCGAAGTCCTTGGTTTGATTCTGGCCGCTTGTTCCAACCTTGCCAAAGGTCACCGTGTGCGACGACCCAGACAACTCAATCTTCCAGAACTTATGCGACGATCCATCTGCAAATTCCAATTCACGCGCCGGGCGCGACGGCACTGAAGCGGCGGCGACAGCGGGAGTGTCTACCTTGCCATTCGTTTTTGCCAACGCCTTGGCGGGCGTTGCCGCGGAACTCGATTTGGCTGGCTTTGCGGCAGATGCCAGCGGCGCTGCAGTCCCCTTCTCGGTGTATCCCTTTTTCAGCTTCTCGGCGACGAGCTTGTCGTACGACTTGGCCGCTTCGTCCTCGGTCGCGAATTCCTTCGTTTGTGTCTGGCCATTAGTGCCGACCTTGCCGAAGGTCACCGTGTGTGAAGATCCCTCTAATTCGATGCGCCAGAACTTGTGTGAGGTTCCTTCTTCGAATTCCATTTCACGAACTGGACGATCCACAGAATCAGGAACTGCGACGGCTTTGGCCATGACATCGGATCCTCTGAGGTGAATTCCAAACGCGCTGGTGTCTGATCCGTTCTACGAAGATGACGTGAGTAAGCTGTGAACGGATGTCGAGATGGTGGCGAATGATATTCTGCCAGAGAGAACGTCAGATCGGGAAGCGAAGACGCTTCCGATTTTTGGGGAGAAATTGCTTTTGGCAGGGCGTCACAAAAAAGAATGCAAGCGAGGAGCCAGTCCGTGATCGTCGATCTGGTTCTGCTTCACTTTGCCAAGCTGCAGATCGGAGATTTAGTCCGCAGAGGACGTAAACCTCACGGATTGCGAAGCAGGATAATCAAGTCTTTCGTTGCCAAACTGAGATCATTCGGCTGGTGGTTCTGGCTTTTTTTCCGGTGGTTTTGGACGGATCTTTCCCGACTGGACATCCTTCACAACCTCGGCCAGGATCGCGGCGTCTTTTGTTTTCAGCACGTGTTCCACGCGGGATTCCGGAGTTCCCAGTCGCAGCATGATGTCGCGAGCCGAATCCCACAGCTTGGGCTTCTTCTTGTCGCTCGCCAGATACAGTTCCGCGACCAGTTCACTCAATCGTTGCTCGTCCACCTGCGGGCGGTTGTCGTAGTAACGCTGAATGACCTTCTTCTGAAAACGGGAATAGTCGCGATCGGCCATGAAAGACTCCATTTGTTAGCTGTTCAAACGACGCTCCGCGTCGCCTTCAGTGATGCAAGTCGCTGACGAAAGTCACAGCGTTGACTAAGAGACGCGTTTGTAGAAAGGGAGCGGTGCTACGGTGGCTGCTTCTCGTTTCCCTCGAATATCGACTTCGATGGCCGTCCCGACTGCGGAATGAGCCGCGTCAACGTAGCCCATCGCGATGGACTGTTCCAACGTCGGCGAAAACGTTCCTGAAGTGACCTGACCGATCCGCTGGTCGCCGACATACAGTTCGGAATGCTCGCGCGCAATGCGTCGCGAAGCAAGCTTCAATCCGACTCGCACGGGACGATCTGGCTGAGCCTTAATCTTCACCAGAGCCTCTTTGCCGATGAAGTCAGGCTTGTCGAGCTTCACCGCGAACGAGAGGCCGGCCGTGAGCGGATCGATTTCCTCGAGCAATTCGTGGCCATAAAGCGGCATCGCCGCTTCCAGACGCAATGTGTCTCGGCAGCCAAGGCCACACGGAACGATGCCGTCACCCTGGCCTGCATCGAGCAGTTGTTGCCAGATCCGCGTGCTTCCTTCAGCCCCTTCGGCGATCGTGATTTCGAAGCCGTCTTCGCCCGTGTACCCGGTTCGGCTAATGAAAGCTTCGGTCCCAGCGACCTCGCCCGCACAGCCCGAATAGTATTTCAGCGAGCCCAGTTCGACATGGGATCGTGTTAACCGCGACAAAATCTCCAAGGCCTTCGGACCTTGGATCGCGATCATCGACGTGCCGGTCGTCTGGTCTGCAAACTCGAAGTCTTTCGCATGATTTGCCGGGTCAATCGCGGCGGCATGCTTCTCGATCCACGCGACGATCTTGAGTCGATTACTGGCATTCACGACCAGGCCATAGTGCAATGAGTCAATCTTGTAGACCAGGATATCGTCCAGCACCCCGCCATCATCGCGACAGACCAGGCCATAGCGAATCTGACCGTCGACAAGATTGTCGACGCGACAGGTCAGCAGGCGACTGAGAAACGGTTCTGCGTCCAGTCCGCTAAACGACAATCGTCCCATGTGAGAGATGTCGAACAGTCCCGCAGCTTTGCGTACGGCATTGTGTTCATCGACGATGCCACTGTACTGAACGGGCATCTCCCAGCCGCCGAATTCGACAATCCGACCGTTGTGTGCAGCGTGCCAGTCGTACAAGGGCGTTCGTAACAGGGGCTGGCTGGAAGATTCCATATCTTTGCTTCCGAAAAACATCCGTGAGTAACCGCGCAGCGGTCTCTGCGATATCAGATCATTCGCACGAGAACAGGAGTGCCTTCATGTATTCCCGGTTCATCTGGGCAATGTTGCTCAGCTTGATACCAGCGGGACAGGCGGCTTCGCACTCGGCGGTGTTGCTGCAATTCCCAAACTGCTCGGCGTCCATTGTGGCGACCATGCTGAGCACGCGTTTGCTGCGTTCGGCCTGACCTTGAGGCAGGTTGGCCATGTGCGTCACTTTTGCCGAGGTGAACAGCATCGCAGAGGCATTCTTGCACGAGGCGACGCAGGCTCCACATCCGATGCAGGCGGCGGCGGCCATCGCGTCCTTCTGCATATGACCGGGGACTGGAATCGCATTGGCATCAGGAGCCCCGCCGGTGTTCACGGACACATAGCCGCCCGACTGAATGATGCGGTCGAAAGCGGAGCGGTCGACGACCAGATCCCGCACGATCGGGAATGCTTTGGCTCGCCACGGTTCGATCAGGATCGTGTCGCCGTTATTGAACTTCCGCATGTGCAACTGGCAAGTCGTCGTGGCATTGTCCGGCCCGTGGGCCTGCCCGTTAATCATCACACCGCAAGTGCCACAGATCCCTTCGCGGCAGTCGTGATCGAATGCCACTGGCTCCTCGCCCCTGGCAATCAATTGCTCGTTGAGCACGTCCAGCATTTCCAGAAACGACATGTCTGTCGAAATGTTGGACAGCGTGTAGGTCTTCAACGCACCCGGTTGATCGGGACCGGTCTGTCGCCAGATCTTCAGGGTCAGATTCAAGGTCTTGGAAGTGGAGTGATTCATGAGAACTTACTTTCTGAACGGGGCAGCCATCTTGCCGCCGCTGTCAGGTGTTCGACCTTCAATTGATGCCAACGTCAACCGAGAAGACAGTGAATCGTAGGGTGTGTGGAGTCTTCGCAACGCACCACGGCCGGTACTTGAAGTAGGGTGTGTTCCGAAGACTCCACACACCCTACTTGCTGATCCTCTGTGCCACTGTGTTTCAATTCTTTATTTGTAGCTTCGAGTTCCCAGATGGCAGTACTCGAAGTTGAGCTGTTCTTTGTGCAAAACGGAATCGTTGCCGACTCCTTGATATTCCCAGGCTGCGACGTGGCAGAACTTGTCGTCGTTACGGTCGCATTCGCCTTCCGCAGTCTGATGTTCTTCGCGGAAGTGGCCGCCGCACGATTCGTCGCGGTACAGCGCGTCGTAAGCCAGCAGTTCCGAAAACTCCAGGAAGTCCGCCACGCGACCCGCATGTTCCAGGTTCTGATTGAACGATTCGCCAGTTCCCAGCACCTTGACGTTCTTCCAGAAGGCTTCGCGAAGCTCACGAATCTCCTGAATCGCCTTGATCAGTCCCTTCTCGTTGCGGGCCATTCCGACGTTGTCCCACATGATGTGCCCCAACGCCCGATGGAAGTGCTCGGCGCTTTGCGTCCCCTTCACATTCAAAATCGCTTGTACTCGAGACTTCGCCGCCGTCAGAGCTTCGCCAAACTCCGGTGCGTCCGTGGTCACCTTCGGCAACTTGCTGGTGGCCAGGTGGTCGCCGATCGTATAGGGCAGCACGAAATAGCCGTCGGCCAGACCCTGCATCAGTGCACTCGCGCCCAGTCGATTGGCACCGTGGTCCGAGAAGTTCGCTTCACCAAGCACATACAGTCCGGGCAGGTTACTTTGCAGATGGTAGTCGACCCATAGTCCCCCCATCGTGTAGTGGATGGCGGGATAGATTCGCATCGGCACCTTGTACGGGTTCTCGGCGGTGATCCGCTCGTACATGTGAAACAGATTGCCGTATTTTTCGCGGATGACATCTTCGCCATCACGCTTGATCGCCGCCGAAAAATCGAGGTACACCGATTTCTTCGAAGGCCCGACGCCATATCCCTCGTCGCAGCGCTCTTTGGCCGCCCGGGATGACACGTCACGCGGAGCCAGATTTCCATACGACGGATAGCGTCGCTCAAGATAATAGTCGCGCTCGGCCTCGGGAATCTGGTCAGGAGAACGCGTGTCGTCTTTCGAAAGCGGCACCCACACGCGGCCGTCGTTTCGCAAGCTTTCGCTCATCAAAGTCAGCTTCGACTGATGGTCCCCGCTGACGGGAATACAAGTCGGGTGAATCTGTGTGTAGCACGGATTCGCGAAGTAAGCACCCCGCTTATAGCAACGCCACGAGGCTGTCACGTTGCACGTCTTGGCGTTGGTCGAAAGGTAGTAAGCATTGCCATAGCCGCCGGTGCAAAGCACCACCGCATCGCCAGCAAATGTCTCGAACTTGCCCGTCACGAGGTCGCGGGTAACAATGCCGCGAGCGACTCCATTGATGACGACCAGGTCCAGCATTTCACGACGCACAAACGTCTTAATGCGACCAGCGTCCACCTGACGCATCATCGCCTGATAAGCACCCAGCAGCAGTTGCTGACCCGTCTGACCGGCACAGTAGAACGTCCGCGAGACCTGGGCTCCCCCGAAGGAACGGTTGGCGAGTGATCCGCCATATTCGCGGGCAAACGGAACTCCCTGAGCTGCACATTGATCGATGATCGACGTACTGACTTGTGCGAGTCGATAGACGTTCGACTCGCGGGCACGCCATTCGCCCCCCTTCACCGTGTCGTAGAACAATCGCCAGACCGAATCACCGTCATTGGGGTAGTTCTTGGCGGCATTAATCCCACCCTGAGCCGCAATGCTGTGAGCTCGACGAGGTGAATCCTGGATGCAGAACGAGAGGACGTTGTAGCCCATTTCAGCCAGCGAAGCGGCCGCCGAGCCACCGGCCAATCCGGTGCCGACCACAATGATCGTGCTCTTACGCTTGTTGTGAGGGGCGACGAGCTTCAGATCTCGCTTGCGTTGTTCCCAGCGCGAGGCAATGTCACCCGTGGGGCATCGTCCATCGAGCTCTGTATCGGCGACAGTCACCATGTTGCAGAAATCCTCGGGCGAATGACGTAGGCGAAATCAATGCGAAACCGGCACGTAACCGCGCCAGATTTCGGGGGCAAACAATGCGATGCTGGCAAAGCCCACTGCGATCACCACAGCGAAGACCTTCCCAACGACTTTGATCAACGGCATGTACTTCGGATGGTTCAAACCGAGCGACTGAAAGGCACTGGCGAAGCCGTGTGATAAGTGAATGCCCAGCACAATGGAACCGATCACATAAACTGCACGGCTGATCGGATTCTTCAGCACCATCAGCGTATTGCCGAAGGCGTCGTCGGTGTACTTGAAGCCTCGCAGGTTGATTCCATCGGCACCCAGACGCAGGTCGGTCAGATGCAGCAGGACGAATCCCAGCACGACGGCTCCTGACGCGAACATCCAGCTATTCGCACCGATGACGCGACCACTGATCTTGGTCTGCTTCACCGCGTATTGCTCTTCGCGAGCTTTCGCGTTTCCGAAGCTGGTCGAGAACGCCAGGTAGATGTGGGCCAGAAACAGGATGAACAAACCTGTTTCGGCGATAATCAAGAGTTCC